>DATCQF010000101.1:0-5498 GCA_036569735.1 Allostellaceae bacterium
GCCCTCCGTCGCGCGCAAGCCGGAGAAAAAGAGCCGCCCGGTCGTTCAGCCGGCGCACCCGCTCGGGCTCCTCTTCGAGGATCTCGACCGCCGCCAGCGCGGCCGCCGTCACCGGCGGCGCCATGCCGACCGAGAACACAAAGCCCGGCGCCATTCGCTTCAGGTAATCGATCAGATCCCGGCGGCCGGCGATATATCCGCCGCACGAAACGAGGCTCTTGCTGAGCGTCCCCATCCAGATGTCGACCTCGGCGGGGTCGATCCCGGCGTGTTCGGCCGAGCCAAAACCGCGCGGGCCGAGCACCCCCAGAGCATGCGCTTCGTCGATCATCAGCCAGGCACCGTGACGCCGCGCCACAGCGACAAAGGCGGCCAGATCGGGCACGTCGCCGTCCATGCTGTAATGCCCCTCGATAACGAGCAGCGCATGGCCGTGACGCGGGCGTGTCTCGGCGAGCACCTTGTCGGCCGCCTCGGGGTCAAGATGACGAAACGGCGCGCGCCGCGCGCCCGACAGGATCGCCCCCTGCACGATGCTGTTGTGGATCAGGGCATCATGCACGATCACGTCGTTGCGGCCCAAGAGATGGCCGATGACCGTGACGTTTGCCGCATGCCCGCTGACCAGGGCGATGCAGTCCTCGGCACCGTGAATGCGCGCCAGGGCGGTTTCGAGTTCGCGATGGATCGGGCGCTCACCCGAAACCGGGCGGCTGGCCGAGACCGAGGTGCCATAGCGATCGATGGCCGCCTTCGCCGCCCTGGCGATGCGCGGATCGCCATTGAGGCCGATGTAATTGTATGAGGCGAAATTGATGTAGGAGCGGCCGTCGATCACGGTTTCGGCGCCGGCGATCCCCTCGTGCACCCGGAAGAACGGATCGCCGATCCCGAGATAATCCGCCGCTTCCTTGATGACGCGGATTTCGCGGTACGATTCGAGCTGCGCGACATCGAGCCGCGCGGCCCCGGAGCCGGAAACATCCGGGGAGCCCCGTCGCGGCGGCGCCGGCGCGATCCGCGTCGCGGCCGCCGACGCCAGTTTTTCGATCAGCCGGGCCTTGGCCTGCGCCGACAATCCGAAGAGATTGCGACCGGCCGCCACAATTCACTCCGCCGCTTCGGACTTGACCTCGACCGGGTCGAACCGGTCCGCCGCATTCGCCACGGCAGCCAGCCGCTCGTCGTCGGCCACCTCGTAACGCTCGGCCAGACCGACCAGTTCGGACGCTTGCGGGCGCGCGGATACCGCGTTTGCCAGACGGGTGGCGATCGAGGCGACGCTGGTGCCTTCGGCGAGCGACATCAGCGGCAGATCGATGCGCAGCCGGTTTTCGAGCGCGAGGCGCAATTCGACCGCCATCAAGGAATCCATCCCCATCTCCGAGAGCGGCCGTAAGGGATCGATGCCGGCGGCCGGCAGCCGCAGAATGTTCGCCGCCTCTTCCGCGACGGCGGTCTTGAGCAGCGCCAGGGCCTCGTCGGCGTCGAGCCCGGCAAGCCTCTCGACCAGCGTGTCGTCGCCGGGGGACGAGCCGGCATCGGTGCGGATTTCGGCGAAAACCGGCGCGCCGAGGATCGGCAGGAAGCGCCGCGCCTCGTTCCAGCTGGTCTCGGCAAAGGCCGCCGCCGCCAAGCCGCTGTCGGCAATCGCCGGCAGCCCGGCCAGCGCCTGGGCCGAGCGCATCGGCTTGGCGCCAAGCCGGCGGGCCAAGGCGTCGCGCGTTTCCGGCCGGTCGGCGAGATACCCGGTGTCCTCGATCGGCCCCCAGGCGATCGCGAGCGCCGGCAGGCCGCGTGCCCGGCGCTGCCGCGCCATCGCCTCGAGCGCCAGATTGGCCGCGACGTATACCCCTTGCCCCGGCGCGCCAAGCAGCGTCGTGGCCGAGGAGAACAACAGGAACAGTTCGATCGGATCGCCCTGGGTCAAGCGATCGAGGGCAATCGCACCGCCGAGCTTTGGCTTGAGGATATCGGTGATATCGGCGCCATCGAAAGCGGAGCCGGCGAGTTCGGTGGCCAGCGCATCGCCGACCGCCGATGCCGCATGAACGACGCCGCGCAGCGGCGGCCGGGTGCGGCGAATTTGGTCGAGCACCGCCGCCAGCGAGGCCGGGTCGGCGACATCGCCGGCATGGATGCTGACCTCGGCGCCGAGAGCGCTGAGTTCCGCCGCGCGATCGGCCGCTCCAGGTGTTGCCGCGCCGCGCCGCCCCAAGAGCGCGATCGAGCCCGCACCGTTCTGGGCGAGCCAGCGCGCCGCCGCAAAGCCGAACCCGGAGATGCCGCCGGTGACGAGATAGGTACCGTCGCGGCGCAACATCATTTCGGGCGCCTGACGCAGCCTGACACCAGCATTTTCGTTGGGCACCAGCACCAGTTTGCCGATGTGCCCCGACGCCTGCATCAGCCGGAACGCCTCGCCGATCGCGGCGAACCCGAAAATGCGATGGGCGAGCGGCCGGATCGCGCCCTCGTGCAAGGCGGTGGAAACTTCGCTCAGCAGCGATCGCGCGAGATCGGGCCGCTGGATCGGCAGCTGGTCGACGTCGATCGCGAAATAGGAAATGTTCTGGCGCAGCGGACGCAGGTGGATGCGCCGGTTGAGGTAGAAGTCGCGTTTGCCGAGTTCGAGAAAGCGGCCAAACGGCTTCAAGACGCTGAGGCTCTGCTCCATGGCCTCGCCGCTCAAGGAATTGAGCACGACGTCGACGCCGGAGCCGCCGCTGATCGCGCGCACCGCGTCGGCGAAACCGAGATCGCGCGAATCAAGCATGTGATCGGCCCCGGCGAGGCGCAGGAACGCCCGCTTGACCTCCGATCCGGCGGTGGCGATGACGACCGCTCCGCGATGCTTGGCATACTGGATCGCGGCGAGCCCGACGCCGCCGGCCGCGGCGTGGATCAGGACAAATTCGCCGGGCTGGAGGTTCGCCAATGTGCCGAGAGCGTAGATCGCGGTCACAAACGTCACGGGAATGGTTGCCGCCGCCGCGAAACTCGTGTCGTCGGGGATCCGCGTCACGGCATGGGCGGCGGTGGTGACCTGCGTGCTCAACGCGGCGGGGGCAAAGCCGGTCACCCGGTCGCCAATCGCCAGATCGGCGACGCCGGCGCCGACCGCCCGGACGATCCCGGCGCATTCGAGCCCGAAAGTCGGGCCGGCAAAGCCATCGATCAGCGCTTCTTCCGGCAGGAGGCCCAGCGCCCACATCATGTCGCGGAAATTGAGCCCCGCGGCATGAACATCGATGGTGACCTCGCCCGGCCCGGCGGGGCGGGGCGCCGCCAGTTGCCAGCCCAGGGCGTCGAGGCCGCCCTGCTGCTCGCTCATCAACGCAATCGCGTCCGTACTAACCGCCCAGCGCGGCGGCAGACCGCGGCGCAAGCGGAGCAGGTGGCGCCCCGAATTGGTCCAGGCGATCTCGGTTTCCGCCGACGCGGCCGCCAGCTCGCTGGTGATCCGCTCGGCCCGCTCGGCCCAGTCCATCGTCGGGGCCAGATCAATGAGCCGCAGCGAGAGCCGCGGGATCTCGTTCATCAGGACCCGTCCAAAGCCCCACAGTGCGGCGCCGACGAGCCCTTCTTCGTCACCATCCACGGTTTGTTGCGCGCCGCAGGTCACGAGCCACAACGGGATGTGACGCTGCGCGGCCGCGCCGGCGACCCGCGCCACCAGGGAGATCAGCTGCGCGGTATGCGCAACCGCCGCGTCAATATTCCCGGGCGCCTCGATGACCACCAGCGCCGCTGCGCTGTCATTCTCCGCCCCGGCCTCGGCATCGGTCTCGGCGGCCTCGCTCCCCGCCGTCGTCGCGAACTCGGCGGCATCGACGACGCTTACCCGGTGGCCCGCCCGCGTCAATCGCTCGTACAGAGCCGTGTTGCCGCCGCCGCCGACCTCGATCAGGTTGATCGAATATGATATCGGCGTGACCGCCAGGGCATCGATCGCCGGCTGGGCCCGGCCCCACAACACCGCACTCGGCCATGGCCCGGTCGCCAGCGCGGCCGTACCGAGGCTGGTAAACCCGGCGATGGCGAGTTCGCCCTGCCACTCTTCGCCGGAGCGCAGCGGCGAGGCCGCGATGCTGTCGTTGCCCCCCTGCCACCATCCGGCATGGCGGCCAAACACCAGATCCCATAGTGGGTTGGGTGCGGGTTCGACGGCGATGAAGAGGCCGCCCGGGGCCAATAGATCGTGCAACCGCGACAGAGCCGCGCCATCGAGCCGCAGCCGGGCGCAGGCGTGCACCGACAGGATCACGTCGAACCGGCCGTCTGCGAGATCGTCCGCCATGTCATGCGGCGACCAGCAGCCGGCAGTGGCGCCCGCGACCGCCGAGACGATAAAGCCGAGCCGGGCCGCCTGCTCCTGGTCCGCGTTCGTTGCCCGGTAGGCGAGCGCGACCTCAGATTGCGCCAGATGATCGAGGAGCCGGCGGGTCGCACCGCCGTCGGCGCCGATTTCGAGCACCCGCAACGGCCGGCCTTTGGGCCACCCGGCCGCGATCTCGCCGAGCGCGGCACAAATCAGATCGATGCCGGCCGCGCTGACCGGCGAGCCGTGCAGCAGATGTTCGACCATCGGCAACGGCGCCGCGTCGGCCGGCCGGGGTCCGTCGGCGATGAGGCGCGGCAGCTCCTCGGCCAAGGCCGCGACAAGTGCGAGTTCCGCGACCAGCTCTGGTGTCTCGGCGAGCAGCAGACGCCAAACTTCGGCGATTTCGGGGAGGTCGTGAGCCTCGGCAATCTGCCACACGAGCCCCGCCTCGGAGGCTGCGCCGAAGCGCGCCAAGAGGCTCAGCAGGTATTCGAACAGCACCGCCGATTCGGGAGCGACCGCGCCAGCCTCGATCACGTCCTCGATCGCGAACGGCACCGCCGGGTCGACGATGGTCAAAACCGATTGCAGCGCGACCGAGGCAATCAACACATCGAGCAGAAGAGCGTGCTCGTCGCTCCGAGCGGCGGCATTTGCCGGCAGGTCGACCAGCCGCGCGACAATCTCCCGGATGCGCCCGAGCTCGGCGGGAGCAGCGGTCTCGGCCAGCGGCGCCGGAACCAGGTCGATGTGCAGCGCGCTATCCTCCGGCGCGCCTCGGCGGGTCAGTTCGACCCGGCGGAACCAGCAATCGGAAAGCTCGCCGACGATCTCCCCGGCCTCGTCGTATAGGGCGATATCGGCGGAAGCCGATCGCGTGCCAAGGCGGGTCACCCGGAGCCGGGCGCAACAGGGCGCTCGCCCGAACGGGGCGGCGATGCGCACCCGCCCGAAGCGCCAGGGCAGAAAACTGACGCCTTCCAAATCGGCGTGCCGATCGGCAATCAGTGCCAGCAAAGCCTGCAGCGCGCCATCCACCAGGGCGGGGTGGATCAGGTAGCGATCGAGCTCTTCGCCGATGACCGACGCATCGAGGTGCGCCAGCGCCTCGTCGGTGCCGCGCAGCTCGATGCGTGCGACGGTGCGAAACTGGCTCCCGTAATCAAGCCCGAGC
>DATCQF010000102.1:0-1786 GCA_036569735.1 Allostellaceae bacterium
TTTCGGATTCGGGCGGCACGAAGATCCCCGCCGGCGCCACCGAATAGGCGTCTGGGTAGAGCTTGCCGTGGCCGACCGAGGCGGCGACGTTGACCGTCCAGTGGCAGGCGCAGCTGACGTCCGACGTGCGGCCGCGCTCAAAGGTCTGGTAGGCGCCGACCCGGTCGCCGAGATCGTGCAGCCGCCCGGTCGGCGAATCGAGCTGGCCCTGGAACTCGCATTGGAGCCCCTCGGCCGCGAAATACCCCTTGTCGCGCGCCACCCATTCATGCAGCCGCATATGCGGCGCGATGACGAATTTGGCCATGTGGCACTCCTATTTCGGCTTCAACGCGGTCGCGAAAAATCCGACCATATCAGCCCGTGCGGCTTCGCGCGCTTCGGGATTGGGGCGGATGCGCTGCACGCCGCCCTGGCCGCGATGGGCGGGCGGGAAATTGATTTCGCTCGGCCCGTCGAAGCCGTCGAAGGCAGGCGTCGCGTTGGCGAAGACCCGCAGCGAGACATGCGGCTTGTCGGCCGGCGCCAGGTCGCGCACCAGCGCCTCGCACGGCCCGGCGCCGTCATCGAGATCGTCCTCGGTGCCGACCAGAATGCGCACCGGGGCATCGACCAGCTCGGCGAATTCGAAACCCGGCGTGTGGTTGTAGCGCCAGCAGACCGGGTAGAGCGCCATCGCCGCCTGCAGATGTTTGTCCGGACCGAGCACGGTCTCGCTGTTGCGCCGGCTCATCATCAGCATGGTCTGGATGCCGCCCAGCGAAAAGCCGGTCAGGCCGATCCGCGCCGTATCGATCTCGGCGCGCTCGGCAAGCAGGCGAAAGGCGGCGCCGATATCAGGCAGGCCGTTGATCGGCCCGAGCGAACCGCGGCCTCCGGCGATGCCGCGGCCGCCATACTGGTCGATCTCCAGGGTGGCGATGCCCGCCTTGTTCAGCGCGGCGGCGTAATAGACCCCGCGGTAATTAACGCCATAGCCGTTGTGCAGCATGATGACGGCCGGGACCTTGCCGCTGACATTGAGCGGCGTCTGAAAGCGCGCGCCGAGCATTACCGTCTTGCCCTCCCATTGCACCGGGAAGGCCAGGTACTGGACCCGCAGCAGCGGCGTCTCGTCCCAGGCGCGGCCCACGCCGATGCCGACCAGCATCGTGAGGCCGAACGCGGCGGCAATGGCGAATTTGGCCATGGCGTTCCTCGCCCTCACGCACCCGCCCCGCCGGGTTGCCCTACGAGCTGGCGGTAGAGATCGGACAACAGGCTGGCGACCACCGCCACCCCGGCAAACGACACCGCCAGGCCGATGATCTGGAACACCAGCCAGACGATCGCGCCCGATGCGCCGCCGCTCTCGCGCAGTAGGTAATGCAGTACGGCGAACGGCAGGTAGCACAGCACCAGACACGCGAAGAGCCGCCAGAAATTGCCGGCGGCGAGGTCCCAGGCGGCGCGCAGCTCGATCGGCCGCTCGATCGCGGCGGCGGGAAACACCAGGGACAGCCGCGATGAGGCGACCGCCAGCGCGATGCCGCCGATCGCGGCGATCAACGCAGTCAGAATATGCGGCGGCACCATGCCGATCAGCATCAGGATCACCATCCCGACGATGACTCCCAGGGTGATCTTGATCGCGGCGATGAAGAAGAGGCCCCAGCCCGGCGGAAAGAGCCCGTCGCTCGCGGTTTCCCCAATGAGGACAAAGCGGTGCCAGCGGACGATAAAGATCGTCCCAAACACGACAAACCCGAGACCGCGGACCAGCGCCGCCAGCATCATCCCGAACATG
>DATCQF010000103.1:0-2176 GCA_036569735.1 Allostellaceae bacterium
GGTCGGTCGATGGTATCGGGCGTTATCGCAGGGTGACGCCGGCGGCCGGAATAGCGACGTCGCGGTACAGAGGCTCTCCGAGCACCTCGGGCGGGTTGCGCTGGAGTTCTCGGTTCTGGACAGGCTATGGGCGGCCGGGCGCATCACCGCCATCGGCGCCGAGCACCTCCTTGCCGCGCGCCACGCCGGCCAACCCGTCATCGTGATGGGGGTCCATGTCGGCAATTGGGAAGTGATCGGCCCGACCCTGATCGGGCTCGGCTTATCCGGCTTCCGGTTTATCTACCAGCCGCCGCCCAGCCGGTTCGACCACAAGATCCTGGTCGGCGCCCGCACGCGCTACGGCGCCATGATGCTGTACCCGGGCGTCTCCGCGGCGCGCGCGGCGCATCGCCTGCTGGCCGGGCAGCGCGGCGTCCTCTTGATTTACGTCGACGAGGAACGCCGCGGACAGATCAACGCACCACTGTTCGGCAGACAAATTCCGGCACGCTGCAACCTGGCCACCGTCGTCCGTTACGCCTGGGCGAGCGGGGCGGCAATCATCCCCGCCTATGTCGAGTGGATCGACGGTGCCCGCTTCCGTACCATTTTTCTCCCACCCGTCGGACTTGCCCCGGAAGGCGAGGACCAGCCGGGCGCCTTGGTCGAGAATGTGCATCGGCTCGACCGGATCATAACGCCGATCGTTCTGAGCCACCTCGATCAGTGGTATATGCTCTTCGAATGCCGGAGTTAGCGGTGCCGGCGGCTGGGAATTTCGCGGGCGCCCTGCCGCCAATCGCGGCCCTGAGCCGTGGCTGAACCGGCGCAGGCTGCCTCAGGCGCCTCGTCGCGGCCGCGGCGGGCTGCGCTGGGCCGGCGGCTGCGCGCGTGGCGGCGCTATTGGATTCGCGATCCGTTGCTCGGAGCGCTCAATTTTTTGCTCCTGTCCGGCTGTCGCATGCTGCCGCTCGACTGGTGTTCGGCGGTCGGCGCCACTGTCGGCACCCTCAACGGGCGATACCGCTTCCAGGCCCAGCGCGAACGGGCGCGGCGGGGTTATCTGCAGCTGGCCGGGGGCGACCCGACACCGCAGGATGCCGACCGGGCGGCGATGCGGCTCTTCGACAACACCGGTCGGACGATGCTCGAATTCGCGGTCCTCGACCGGTTGTGGCCGGCCGGCCGCATCAGGGTCGAGGGCGCCGAGCATTTCGTCGGCGCCCGCGCCGGCGACCGGCCGGTGCTGGTGATGGCGCTGCATCTGGGCAACTGGGAGGTCATCGCGCCGACGATGATCGCCCTGTTGCCCGGGGTCAAAGGGGCGGGATTTTACATGCCGCCGCGCAACCGGTTCGAGCACATGATGGTGGTCGCCGCGCGGCGCCATTACGGCGGCACGATGTTCCCGCCTGGCGTCGCCGGGGCGCGGATGGCGCATCGCCTGCTCGTCGAGGAGCGCGGCGTGCTGCTCGTCTATGCCGATGACGAGCGCAAGGGCCATGTCAGCGCGCCGCTGTTCGGCCGGGAGCTGCGGGCGCGGGCCAATATCCTCAATATCATCCGCCTTGCCTGGGCCAGCGGCGCCACGGTCATCCCGGCCTATGCCGAGCGCCTCGGGGGGGCGCGCTTTCGCGTCACCTATCTGCCGGCGGTTGATCTCGTGTCCGCCGGCCCGGGCGACGATCCCGCGGCGGCCCTGCACGAGAATGTCGAGCGCCTCGACCGGGTCATCACCCCGCCCGTGCTCGCCCATCTCGATCAGTGGTACATGCTGTTCGATTATTACCGCCACTGAGGCGCCCACGCGGGGCGCGGCTCGATCGTCATCATGATGCCGTGCAGCGGGCGCAGGGTGGTCCAGGCGACCGGCTCGATGCGCTGGCCCGGGGCGAGCCGGAAGCGGAAGCGCTGCGCCAGAATCGCCACCGCGATCAGAATTTCCGTGAGCGCCAGCGAGGCGCCGACGCAGACATGCGGTCCCACCCCGAACGGGATATAGGAATAGCGCGAGCGCGCGGCGGCCCCATCCGGGCTAAAGCGGTTTGGGTCGAAGCGGTCCGGGTCCGGCCACAGCTTGTTATGCCGGTGCACCACCCAGGGCATCACCGCGACGATCGATTTGCGCGGGATGCGGTGGCCGCACACCGTGTCGTCCCCGGCGGCGCTGCGCAGCATGATGGGCAGCGGCGGG
>DATCQF010000104.1:0-4457 GCA_036569735.1 Allostellaceae bacterium
GTGCTGGCCTTGCCGCTCCTGGTGCTGTGGTCGGGGCTCCTCCTCGCCGCGCGCGACGCCGACCGGCCGCCGCCGTTGGCCGCCGTGGCCGTGATGGTCCTTTGGGCCAACCTGCACGGCAGCTTTATGTTCGGGCTGGCGCTTGCCCTTTTCCTCGGGGGCGAGGCGGTGCTGCAGCCGGGCGCCGGGCGCTCGCGCTACACGGAGGGCCGCCGGTGGGGCGTCTTTGTCCTGGCCGCTGTTGTCGCCGCGCTGATTACGCCCTACGGCATCGCGGGCCTCTTGCAGCCGATCCGCCTGACGGCGATGCCGGCGCTGCAGGCAACCTTCACCGAATGGCTGAGCCCCGATTTCCAGAAATCCCCGGCCCTCGAACTGTGGCTTGTGGGAGCGCTGTTGATCGGCTTCGCGACCGGCGCGCGCCTCCCGCCGACCCGGCTGGTGCTGCTGCTGGGCCTCGTCCATATGACGCTGCAGCATGTCCGGCACGCCGATCTTCTGGCCATCGTCGGGCCGCTCGCGGTGGCCGCCGCGCTTGGGCGCAGCTTCGCCGCGCTGACCGCGCGAGAGGCCCCGTCGCGGCTCGGCTTGTGGCTCGACCGCCTGGCCCGGCCGCCCGGATTGCCGGCGGCGGCGCTGACGCTCGTGCTTGCCGTGGCAATCGCGTTGCCGACGGCGCTGCAGGGGGTCGTCCGTAACGACGATGCGGTGACCCCGGGCGCCGCGCTCGACGCGGCGCTGCGCCTCGGCCTTTCGGGGCCCGTCTTCAACGGCGAAACCTACGGCGGCTATCTGGTCTTTCGCGGGGTGCCGACCTTTATCGACGGCCGGGTCGAGATGTACGGCGGCGATTTCCTGACCAGGGATTATCAGGCCGAGCGCGGCGACGCGGCGGTGCTCGGCGAGATTCTGGAGCACTATCACATTGCCTGGACGCTGCTCGCACCCGGATTGGGCGCGGTCGGCGTGCTCGACCGCATGCCCGGGTGGGAGCGGGTCTACGCCGATGATCGCGCGGTGATCCACCGGCGCACGGGGGACCGCGCCGGCGCCGCGCCGCGCTGAGCTGCCGGCTTCCGGAAGAGGCCCGGGGACCGCGCGACGCGAGAAATGCGCGCCGCCTCTTGCATGCCCCCTTTTGCATGCCCCCTCTTGCATGATCGGACGAAACCCCCACAATCCATCCATGCAGACGACCAACGACATCCGCGCCGCCTTTCTGGATTATTTCGCCGCGCACGGCCATGAGGTCGTGCCGTCGAGCCTCTTGGTGCCGCGCAACGACCCGACCCTCCTGTTCACCAACGCCGGGATGGTGCAGTTCAAGAACCTCTTCACCGGGGTCGAGAAGCGCCCGTATCAGCGCGCCACGACGTCACAGAAATGCGTGCGGGCGGGCGGCAAGCACAACGATCTCGAAAACGTCGGCTATACTGCCCGGCATCACACGTTTTTCGAGATGCTCGGCAATTTCTCGTTCGGCGACTACTTCAAGGACCGGGCGATCGAATTGGCGTGGAACCTGATCACCCGCGAGTTCGGTCTGGCGAAGGACCGGCTCCTGGTGACGGTCTACGCCGAGGATGACGACGCCGCGCTCCTCTGGGCCAAGATCGCAGGGCTCCCCGACGAGCGCATCATCCGCATCGCGACCGCGGATAATTTCTGGGCGATGGGCGACACCGGCCCGTGCGGCCCGTGCTCGGAAATTTTCTACGATCACGGCGCGGCCATCCCCGGCGGCCCGCCCGGCAGCCCGGACGAGGACGGCGACCGCTTCGTCGAGATCTGGAACCTCGTCTTCATGCAGTTCGAGCAGCTGGCCGGCGGCGAGCGCCATGCCTTGCCGCGCCCGTCGATCGACACCGGGATGGGGCTCGAACGCATCGCCGCGGTGCTGCAGGGCAAACACGACAATTACGATATCGACCTGTTCCGCGCCCTGATCACGGCGTCGGCCGAGGCTTCGGGGGTTGCCGCCGACGGCCCGCAGGCCGTATCGCACCGCGTCATCGCCGACCATCTGCGCGCCGCCGCCTTCCTGATCGCCGATGGCGTCCTGCCCAGCAAGGACGGGCGCGGCTATGTGCTCCGCCGCATCATGCGGCGGGCGATGCGCCACGCCCAGATGCTCGGCTGCAAGGAGCCCTTGATGTGGCGGCTCGTGCCGGCGCTGGTGCAGCAGATGGGAGCGGCCTTTCCCGAACTGCTGCGCGCCCGGCCGCTGATCGCCGAGACGCTGCGCCTCGAGGAGGAGGGGTTCAGGCAAACCCTGGGCCGCGGCCTCGCCCTCTTGGAGGAAATGGCCGCGGGCAAGGGAATGAAGGACGGCACGACGCTCGACGGCAGTGTCGCTTTCGCGCTTTACGACACCTACGGCTTTCCGCTCGACCTGACCCAGGACATTCTGCGGCCCCGCGGCATCGCCGTGGATGTCGCCAGGTTCGACCGGGAAATGGACGAGGCCCGCGCCCGTTCGCGCGCCTCCTGGGTCGGCTCGGGAGAGGCGGCAACCGAGGCGAACTGGTTCCAGCTGCGCGAGGAGATCGGGCCCAGCGAGTTCCTCGGTTACGAGACCGAAACCGCCGAGGGCGTCATCCTCGCGATCCTGCGCGGGGAGGAACGGATCGCCGAGGCCGGCGCCGGGGACGCGGTCGGCATCGTCGTCAACCAGACGCCGTTCTACGGCGAGTCGGGCGGGCAGGTCGGCGACACCGGCGCGATTTTTTCGGCCTCCGGCGGCGAGCTGGCGGTGCGCGATACGCAGAAGAAGGCCGGCGACCTGCATGTCCACCTCGGCACGGTGCGGCACGGCACGCTGAAGATCGGCGACGCGGTCGAATTGCGCGTCGATGGCGAACGCCGGCGCAATCTGCGCGCCAATCACTCGGTCACCCATCTCTTGCATCAGGCGCTGCGGCGCCGCCTTGGCGAGCATGTCACGCAAAAGGGCTCGCTCGTCGCGCCCGACCGGCTGCGCTTTGACTTCAGCCAGCCGAAGCCGCTGACCCAGGAGGACATCGGCGCGATCGAGCGCGAGGTCAACGCTCAGATCCGCGACAACGGCGAGGCGCGCACCAGGCTCCTGACCCCCGAGCGCGCCGTCGCCGAGGGCGCGCTCGCCCTGTTCGGCGAGAAATACCCCGACGAGGTCCGCGTGGTCTCGATGGGTGGGGCCGCCGGCGTGACGCATGATGGCGGCGCGGCGCATGATGGCGGCACGGCGCAGGCCGGCGTGGCGGATGGCAGGGCGGGGCCTTATTCGGTCGAACTGTGCGGCGGGACTCATGTTCGCCGCACCGGCGACATCGGCCTGTTCAAGATCATCGGCGAAAGCTCCGTCGCCTCGGGGGTGCGGCGGATCGAGGCGCTGACCGGTGCCGCGGCCGAGGCCCACCTCGCGGGCGAGGAGGAGCTGCTGCGCCAGTCGGCGGCGGCCTTGCGCACCGGTCCGGCCGAGCTGCCCGCCCGGCTCGCGCGGCTGATCGACGAGCATCGCCGCCTCGAACGCGAGCTTACCGAGGCGCGCCGCGCCCTGGCTCTGGGCTCCAAGCTTGCCGGCTCGTCTCCTGGGAGTCTCCAGGCCGCGGACGCGTCCGCTGGAGACCTTCCGCCGGAAAACTCGGGCCGTGCGGACGGCCGCGCAGCGCTGCCGGCGGGCAAGCGGATCGGCGATATCGCGTTCGACGGACGGCTGGTCGACGACGTGCCCGGGCGCGAACTGCGTTCGCTCGCCGACGATTTGAAACGGCGGATCGGTTCGGGGGTCGTCGCCGTGGTGTCGCGCGCCGAGGGAAAAGCGGCGCTCGTCGTCGGCGTCACCGCCGATCTGACCGATCGGTTCGATGCCGTCGAACTGGTGCGGCTCGGAGCGGAGGTGCTGGGCGGCAAAGGCGGCGGCGGCCGCCCCGACATGGCGCAGGCGGGCGGGCCCGAGGTTGACCACGCCGAAAGAGCGCTCGCCGCGGTCGAACAGGCGCTCAGGACGCAGACCGGCTAGGGGAAATGGCGCTGCGCTGATTTCGGACTGCGTGCCCGATCGGGGCCGATTCGCCGGGCAGTTGCAGCTGCGGCCGGAACCGGACGCCCGTTGAGCAATCTAAGTCTTTGTATTTAAAGTAACCCGTAATGTGGCATCGACGACCTTGCCGGGTCATCGCATGATAACCCTTGCGTGATTAAAGGGCGGCAGGGGTGCGGGGGGGTCCGCCGGTCTGCCGGACAAGGGGATCGGTGCGCACAGGATGAAACGCTTCGACGCGGCGGCGTCCATTGTAGTTGCGCTCGGCTTGGTTGTGCTTGCCGGATGCGACGAGATTCCCTTCCATCTCGATCCGCTCGTGATAAACGGGCGCGATGGCGGCGGACCGCCGGCCAGCTATGAGACGCTGATGCGGATCGGCGCGGCGGCCCATGCCGGCGGCGACCTCGCCACCGCCGTCGGTGTCTACCGGCGT
>DATCQF010000105.1:0-3145 GCA_036569735.1 Allostellaceae bacterium
GCCCTCCCCGCCGTCCGCCGCCGCCGCTGTCGAGACCCCGACCTTCGCGCCGGCCTCCTGCCCGCCCGGTGCCATCGCGATGTGGAGTGCGCCCGATTCCGCGGGAGCCCCGGTGACGATCTGCCGGCCGTTCCATCCGACGCGCTGACCGAAGGCGGTGGAGGGCAAGACGCGGGTCCCGGAGTGGCGGTCAGGCTCGCCGCACGCCGTAGAACGCAGGGAAACCCCGCGGCAGATCGACGATCTCGCGTCGGTGCGCGGTCGATCGCACCCAGTGCCCGAGCGGGATATACGGCACATCCTGCCACAGCTGGAGTTGCATCTCCCGGCTGATCCGCTCTTCCCCGTCAAGGTCCGCTGTGGCCAGCCACGCGTCGCGCAGCGCTTCCAGCTTGGGGCTGTTCGGCCAGCCGGGCATGCCGCTTTTGCCATCGCCGCGGATCGCGGTGTTTCCCGCCGGGTTGAAATTGTAAATGCCGTCAATGATGTTGAAGTGGATGTTCCAACCGCCCTTGTCGGGCGGTTCCTGGCTTGCGATGCGCCGCAACAGCGTCGCAAAATCGGTCAGTTGCAGATCGACCTCCATGCCGGCTTTGCGCAACTGATCCACACCGACCTGGGCCAGAATCGCGATATAGCCGGCCCCAACGGCCGTTGCCACGACCACGACGCGTTCACCGCGATAGCCCGCGGCCTCCAGGTCGTGCTTGACCTTGCCGTAATCGCGCGGACCGCTCAGTACCTCGATCCCTGCATCGTTTGCGAGGGGAGATCCCGGAGCGAACAGGCCAACCCGGTCATGCCAAAGCGCGCGGTCGGCACCGGCCACGACGGTCATGACGTCGGCCTGGTCGACGGCGCCCAGCAGCGCCCGCCGGATCGCTGGATTGTTGAATGGCGGGTGCAGATGGTTGAACCGCATGATGCCGATCGAGCCGGACGGCTCGTTGACCTCGACCGTCACGGCGGCGTTGCCCGCGAGCAGCGGCGCCTGGTCGGCGGTTGGGGATTCCAGCCAATCGATCTCGCCCTGCTGCAACGCTGCGACCGCGGTGGCGGGATCGCCGACCAACATCCACTCGACGCGATCGAAATGCGCGATCTTGGGGCCGGCGGTGTAGCTCTGGGTTCCCTCGCCGCGGGGCACATACCCCGTGAACCGTTGGTATGTCGAGCGCTCCCCGACGACGAACTCGGAAGCGACAAAACGGTAGGGCCCGCTACCGACCATCTCGGTCACCTGGCGGAACGGATCGGTGTTGGCGAGACGCTCGGGCATGATACAGGGCATGGTGGAGGCCTGGCCGGCCAGCGCAGTCGGCAGATGCGGAAACGGCTTGGTCAGGCGGAACCGTATGGTGCGATCGTCTGGTGCGGACAGCTCGCCGGTTGCCGCCATCAGCGACTGTCCGAAGCCGTCGCGCGCCGACCAGCGCCGGATGCTCGCCACGGCATCGCGCGCCAGCACCGGCGTATCGTCATGAAACCGCAACCCCTCGCGCAGCCGCAGCGTCCAGAGCGTGCCGTCGTTTTCGACCGTATGCCCTTCGACCATCTGCGGCTGGGGCGTGAATCGCTCATCCAGCCCGTAAAGCGTATCGAACACCAGATAGCCGTGGCCATGCGTGAACCGGTTTCCGCTCCACACCGGATCAAGCACGGTCACCGCGTTGAGCGGAACGAATTTGAGCACCCGTGCGCGTTGCGCCAATGCGATACGCGGCGCGGCGAGCAGCGCGGCACCTGCCGCAAGCTTGAATACGCTCCGTCGTAGCATGACATCCTCCCTGGCGATCTGTTCGCGTCTCATTCGGTCCGGAACTCACCCGGCGCGCAGGTACTGTACCGCCTCATCGCGGCGGAAGAGATAAAGCAGGAGGCGCAGCGCGGCGCCGCGCGGGCTCGCCAGCTCGGGGTCGCGCTCCAGGACGAGACGGGCATCGTCATGCGCCACCGCGACCAGTTCCTCGTGCCGCGCGAGGTCGGCGAGGCGCAGCACCGGCAGCCCGCTTTGCCTGGTGCCGAGTACTTCGCCGGCGCCGCGCAGCCGCAGATCCTCCTCGGCGATGCGGAACCCGTCCTCGGTCTCGCGCAGGATCTGGAGGCGCTGGCGGGCGATCTCGCCGAGCGGCGGCTGATAGACGAGGAGGCAGGTCGATTGCTTGTCGCCGCGCCCGATGCGGCCGCGCAGCTGGTGCAGTTGCGCCAGACCAAAGCGCTCGGCGTGCTCGACCACCATGACCGTGGCTTGCGGAACATCGATGCCGACCTCGATCACCGTCGTCGCGACCAGGAGATCCATTCCCCCCGGCTCCCCCGCTTGCCCGGCGGCGAAAGCCGCCATCACGCGGTCCTTCTCGACGCTCTTCATCCGGCCGTGCACCAGCCCGACCCGGCCCGGCAGCAATTCGGCGAGCGCGCGGTAGCGCTCCTCGGCGGCGGCAATGTCGGTGGTTTCCGACTCCTCGACCATCGGGCACACCCAGAACACCTTTGCGCCATGGGAGAGCGCCCGCGCCACCCCGCCGGAGACCTCGTCGAAGCGGTCGAGCGGCACGGTCCTGGTATCGACCGGACGGCGTCCGGGCGGCTTTTCGACGAGGCGCGAGACGTCGAGATCGCCATAGGCGGTCATCATCAGGGTGCGCGGGATCGGGGTAGCGCTCATCAGGAGCGTGTCCGCATCATGCCCTTTCGCGGTCAAGGCGAGGCGCTGCTCGACCCCGAAGCGGTGCTGCTCGTCGATGATTGCCAGCGCGAGGTCGCGGAACCCGACATCGGGCTGCACCAGCGCGTGGGTCCCGACGACGATCGGGGTGAGGCCCGAGGCGAGGCTCGCCAGCATCGAGTCGCGCGCCCGGCCCTTTTCGCGCCCGGTGAGGAGCCCGATCTCGACCCCGGCCGGGGCGGCGAGGCGCTGCAGCACCTGGTGGTGCTGGCGCGCCAGGATTTCGGTCGGCGCCATCAGCGCGGCCTGCGCGCCGCTCTCGACCGCGATCAGCATCGCAATGAGGGCGACGACGGTCTTGCCGCTGCCGACATCGCCCTGCAACAGCCGCATCATGCGCTGCGGCGCGGCCAGGTCGGCGGCGATCTCGGCCAAGGCCTGGCGCTGGCTGCCGGTCAGGGCAAAACCGAAGCCGGC
>DATCQF010000106.1:0-1997 GCA_036569735.1 Allostellaceae bacterium
ATATAGCGGTATTTTCAAGGTCTTACAAAATCCATCATTCCCGCCATTCCTGGCATTTCAGTCGGGTCCATGATCCCCTTGACGATCAGGGTGCGCGGGAAAAGCCGGCGGTATTTTTCGAGTTCGCGCCAGGTCTGGGCATGCGCCGGGGTGTTGGCGCCGAACAGATCGACGACCTCGTCGACGCTGGCCCCGGGGTGCGCATAGGGGACCCAGTTTTCCAGCGTGGGCGTCCCGCCGTGGCGGACATATTCGACGACCCATTGGGGATGGGTGATCGCCTCGGCGAGAACCGCGGGCTTCAAGCTCAGCGCCGCCTTCAGCCAAGTGCCACGGATCGTGGCGAAGCGGTTGCGGATGTTGCGCTCGCGCCGCGGCCGTACCGGCACGTCGACGGTCAGGACGATGGCGCCGAGCCCGGCATCGGCGACCCGGCGAACCATGTCCTCGGAGATCGCCCCGTCGCGCGCGGCATACATCTGGTACCAGGAATTGTCCGGCGCGATCCGGGCAGCGGTCTCGATCGAATCGTTGCTGCCGCCCGACATGATGTAGGGGATGTTCGCTTCGCGCGCCGCTTCGGCGAGCATCATGTCGGCGCCGCGGCGAAAGAGACCCGCCGTGCCGGTCGGCGAAATTCCGAACGGGCTATTGAATTTGCGGCCGAAGATCGTCGCCGACTGGTCGCGCTTCGAGACGTCGACCAGGTAGCGCGGCAGCAGCTGGTGCTTCTCGAACGCCGCCCGGTTGCGGGCGAGGCCGCGCTCGTCCTCGACCCCGCCCTCGATGAAGTCGAAGGCGATCTTCGGCAGGCGCCGCTTCGCCATCCGGTGGAGGTCTTCGATATTGACGGCGTCGTTGATGGCCATGATCGGGCGCTCTTTGCGATGGAAGATTGATCCACCGCAAAGATGGCCGATCGCGCCCTCCTCGGGCAATACGCGAAAGCGGGGAGCTACGGCGCGAGTTCGTGAACCATTTCGAGGATCTCGCGCCGCCGCGTCACGCGACCCTCCCACACCCGGTCGAAATCGGCGACCAGCGCCTTGGTCGCCTCCGCGGTCTGGGTAGCCTCGGCGGCTTCGACCGAGTCGAATTCGTAAAAGGCGATATGGAGCCTTGGATCGCTATGGCTCCAGCAGCGCCACGCCCGGCGCGCCGCGAAGACGCGCACCGCCCACGGCAGGTGATCGGTCTGGTACCAATGATCAAAGCGCGCGCGGTCGGCCTCGGGCACCTCGGCGCGCACCGCGAGATAGGCCTTGGGCATGGCGCTTACGCGTCCTCGACCGTGAAGCCGACCTTCAGCACGGCCTGATAATAACTCACCTTGCCGTCTTCGATCTGTCCGCGCGACTGGATGACCTCGAACCAGCGCAGGTTCCGCAAGGTTTTCGAGGCGCGGGTGACCGCGGTCTGGATCGCATCCTCGATGCTCTTCTGTGACGAGCCGGTGATCTCGATGATCCGGTAAACGTGGTCTTCCATGGCATCCTCCCTGAAAAGCCCCCGTGGGAAACACGGGGCCGATGGTGCAATAGCTCGTGCCGCGACGCCCGGGTTTAAAGCCCCCGGCAATGCTATCGGGCGGCACCCCGGCGCGCCGACCACGCGACCAGCACCCCGGTCGCCGCAGCGGTAACCCCGGCGATGCGGAACATCGTGTGGAACGCGGCGAGAAACGCCTCGGCCGCGCCTGCTCCGCCACCCTCGGCGGCGCTCGCGATCGTCTGGAAGCCGAGCGTCAGCAGCGTGGCGCCGGTGACGGTGCCGATCGTGCGGGTCAGCATCGCCAAGCTGCCGGCGACGCCGCGATGCGCCAAGGGCGACGCGGCCATCACGATCTCCATGTAGGCCACCTGAAAAAAGGCAAGGCCGATCCCGTGCAGGCAGAGCGCCAGCACCATCACCAAGGGCGGCGTATCGGGCTGCCAGCTGCCGACCAGAAAGAGGCCTACCCCGGTCGCCAGCGCGCCCAGCGGCGCGACGCGTTCGGC
>DATCQF010000107.1:0-4742 GCA_036569735.1 Allostellaceae bacterium
CGCATCGACAACTCGATTGGCGGATCGGTGGATCCCGGCTTTCGCCGGGAATGCGACTTGTGTGTATCCGTCCAGCGCTGGTGCGGGCAGCCGGTTCTCCGGCGGTCTACCCGGGCGGTGGGTCGAAGGCCTTGATGGGGGGCAAGGGGCCGGCAAAGCGCTCGATCTCGACGAGGGTCAGCTGGCCGGTAGAGCCCTGCGCGAGGCGCGAGGTGCCGGCGTCGCGCGTCAAGACGTTGGGGTTGCCGTGCACGCACAGCGGCATCTCCGCGGCGGGGTCCTCGGGGTCGTACCAGGCCCCGGTCGAGAGCTGCACGACACCGGGGCGCAACGCATCGCTGAGCACGGCGCCGGCGAGGCACGCGCCGCGCTCGTTGTAGAGGCGCACGACGTCGCCGCCCTTGATGCCGCGCGCGGCGGCGTCCTGGGGGTGGATGCGCACCGGCTCGCGCCCGGCGATCTTCGCGGCGAGGCTGGTGGCGCCGAAATCCAACTGGCTGTGCAGCCTTGTCGCCGGCTGGTTGGCGACCAGCTGAAGCGGGAAGCGCGCAGCTCCCGGCGACCCGGCGCCGTCGAGCGGGGGCAGCCACGCCGGATGTCCCGGGCAGTCGGCATAGCCGAAACCGGCGATCGTCGCGGAAGCGATCTCGATCCTGCCGCTCGGCGTAGGCAGCGGCGCGGCTGCGGGGTCGCGGCGAAAGGCGCGGACGATGCCGCCGTCCCACGGGAGGGTCGGCAGGGCGAGTTCGCCGTCTTCCCAGAACTCATTGAAATCGGGCGCGTTGACGCCGCGCTCCGCCAATGCGCGCCGCGTCGGCTCGTAGATCTGTTGGAGCCACTGCCGGGCTGATTTTCCCTCGGTGAACTTGTCGCCAAACCCGAGACGCTCGGCGAGGCCGGTGCAGATAGCGTAGTCGTCGCGCGCCTCGCGGTAGGGCGTCACCGCCCGGTGCATCGCCACCAATAGCGGGTCGCCCGCCGAGGCGCCGATATCCTCGCGCTCCAGCGTGATCGTGGCCGGCAGCACGATGTCGGCGTGGCGCGCGCTCGCGGTCCATGCGGATTCGTGGACGATCACCGTATCCGGGCGCGCAAAGGCGCGGCGCAGCCGGTTCAGATCCTGATGGTGGTGAAACGGATTGCCGCCGGCCCAGTAGACCAGCCGGATATCCGGGTAGGTGAGACTCTGGCCGTCGTAATCGAATTTTTCCCCCGGCTGCAGCAGCATGTCGGCGATCCGCGCCACCGGGATGAACTCGGCGACGCTGTTGCGGCCGGTCGGGACGGTCGGCAGCGGCACCGCCAGCGGCGGCTTTCCGGTATTCGAGGTCGCCCCCAGCGCATAGGCAAAACCGCCACCGGGCAGCCCGATCTGGCCGAGCATGGCGGCCAACACGACGGCCATCCACACCGGCTGCTCGCCGTGCTCGGCACGTTGCAGCGACATCGAGGAGGTGACCAAGGTGCGCCGGCCCGCGCAACGCCGTGCGAGAGTGGTGATCTCGTCTGCCGGAATGCCGCAGATCGCGGCGGCCCAGGCGGCATCCTTCGGCTGGCCGTCGCTACGGCCCAGCAGATACGCCTCGAATGCCTCCCAGCCGGTGCAGAAACGGTCGAGGAAGGCGCGGTCGTGCAGCCCCTCGCGGGCCAGGGTATGCGCGAGCCCCAGCATCAGCGCGACATCGGTGCCGGGACGGATCGGATGCCACACCGCCGCGACCGCCGCCGGCAAATCATCGCGCAACGGGCCGATCAGGTGAAATTCGACGCCGCGCGCGTGCGCCGCGGCGAGATGGTCGCGGGCGATGTGCTGGCTGGTGCCGCCGCCGCCGACATCGTTGTTTTTGAGCGCCATGCCGCCAAAGGCGAGGACGAGAGCGCTCGCGTCGACCAGTTCGGCCCAGCTGACGTTGTTGCCGGCGACAGCGGCCTGCGGGCCGATGACGTGCGGCAGGATCACCGACGCCGCGCCCGAGCTATAGGAGTTGACCGAGCGGACATAGCCGCCGGCGAGGTTCAGAAACCGGTGGATCTGGTGCTGCGCGTCGTGAAAGCGCCCGGCGCTGGCCCAGCCATAGGACCCGCCGAACACCGCGCGCGGCCCGTGCGCAGCGTAGACCCGGCGCAACTCCGCGGCGACCCGGTCAAACGCTTCCGCCCACGAGACGGCCACGAATTCGTCGCGGCCACGCCGGCGATCGGGCCCGGGACCCTCTTCCAGCCAGCCGCGCCGCACCATCGGCCGGGCGACCCTGGCCTTGTGCGACACCGACGCCGGAATGTTGCCGAGCAGCGCCGACGGGTCGAGATCGCGCGGATGCGGCACGATCTCGATGCCGCGATCGCGCTCCAGCACAGAGAATGCGCCCCAGTGGGAGCTGTGCGGTATCGAGCGATCGCGTGCAGGGTGATTTACGTCACTCATGTCCTGAATTCGTCACCCAAATCGAGGTCGCAATCGAAGCGACGGGAGTGGTTGTTCGGCATCTTGCGTCCTTCGAGACGCACCCTTTGGGTGCTCCTCAGGATGACGTATGTTATTGACGATATTTTAAAATTCGTCATCCTGAGGAGGTCGCGAAGCGGCCGTCTCGAAGGACGCACCGCATCGATCCAGCCAAATCGCCGCTTCAGCCGCCCGCCAGGCCGGTTTTCACCGTTTGCGTGACGACGTTGCGGGCGACCTCGCGCAAGACCTTGCGGTCGGCCTCCGGGGTCGGGGCCGGGGCGATGCCGGAGACCACGCGGTCGTGGCTGTAGGTCGGCACCGCGGCGCCGTTGCGCAGCATCGGAGACTTCAGCGCATCGCCTTTCTTCACCGCGCGGATGCCGCGCCGGATCATGTTGCGCATCATGATGATGCCGCGGTCGGTCGAGGCGAGGTGCTCGAGCCCATGGCGCGCGACGCCGCCGTGGATGCTGGTCTGGGCGTCGTAATCTCCGGGAATCCGCTGGCGTTCCTCGTAGGGGCGGCTGGCATCCTGCCCGAAACCGGCGCCTTGCCGCGGTTCCTTTCCCTCCGGGGTCAGGCGATAGCCGATCTGCATCGTGTGGGTGTCATCGAGCGGCACCGCCCAGGTCGTCGCCTGCGGGCGGTTGATCGAGTTGCGCAGCGCCATCGGGTCGGCATTGGGCGGGAACTGGTGGATGTTGGGGAGGATGAAATCGGCGACCCGCACCCACACCCGCTCGTCCTGCCGGCGGGTGTCGATGTAGACCATGCCAATCGGGGTCTCCATCCAGTCCCACTCGCCCAGTTCCTTGAAATCGTCGGTGAACCCCTCGCTGCCCGGCAGCGTGTGTAAAAACGCCAGATGCGCCGGGTCCATGCTGTTTTCCTTGACCTGCAGCCAGTTGCACTCCCACACGGTCGGAGCGCGCGCGGTCAGGCGATAGCCCGGCAGATCGTAGGTATCGAGCACCGGAAACGCCGGCTGTTTGTCGGGCGGGCCCATATAGGCGAAAACGAGGCCGGCGTGTTCGTGCACCGGATAGGCGCCGTGACACAGGCGGTCCTTCAAGGTGCTGTCGGCCGGCTCGCCCGGGGTCTCGAGGATCGTGCCGTCGACGCCGAACAGCCAGCCGTGATAGCAGCAGCGGATGCCATTGTCGCCAACCAAGCCGAACTCGAGCGAGGTGCCGCGGTGCGGGCAATGCAATTCCAATAGGCCGATGGCGCCCGATCTGTCGCGGAATGCGACGAGGTCCTCGCCGAGGATGCGCACCCGCCGCGGCAGCTCGCCCAATTCGCCGGCGAGGATGACCGGCTGCCAGAAGCGCCGCAGATACTCCCCGCACGGCGTCCCCGGCCCGACCCGGGTCAGCTCCTCGTCCTCGCCCGGGCGCGCGCGATGGTGATAGGCGCTGTAGGCGGTATTCAGAAACGGCGCTCGCTCAGCCATGTCTTTTCTCCTTCGCTGCGGCGATATTGGATGGCGGACGCGCGCGGGGTCAAGGCGCCGTGGGCCAAACCGGAGTGGACGATCGGCCGTGTCTCACCTTCGAATGTGGTTTCTTGCAGCGGCGAGTGCGTTTGTCGGCATGTTTTCGGCCGACCATGCCATCGCAGACCTATCGGCGGCCGCTTTGGTAACCGGATGCGACCGTTTGGCGGCTGCTCCAACCGATCCAAACCGGGAAGGCCCCGGCGTGGCGTTGGACAGGATCGACACGGTCGCGGCAATCGAGAGCTGCGGACAGGCGTTGGTGCGGAACCCGGGCCATTCGCGCGTCATATTCAATCTCGCCAGAGCGAACGACCGGGCCGGTCGGCTCGACGAAGCGGCTCGCCTTTACAGGCTCGCCGCCGACCAGGGCTATACCGCGGCGCGGCATAGCCTCGGTGTTTTCTATCTGGAAGGCCTCGGTGGGCTTGCGCCGGACGCGCGAGCAGCGGCGCGCCTTTTCAAGCTCACTGCCGACCGGGGATTTGCTTTGTCGCAGTACAACCTCGCGGTGTTGTATGCGTCGGGCGGCGGTGGCCTGGCGAAGGATGAACGCGAAGCCGCCCGCCTCTACAAGCTCGCCGCCGACCAGGGCGATCCCGCCGCACAGACCGACCTCGGGGCATTTTACGATGCCGGCCGCGGCGGACTGCCAAGAGACGAGCGCGAAGCCGCTCGGCTCTTCGGGCTCGCCGCCGGACAGGGCGACTCCGTAGCGCAATTCGACCTCGGCGTCTTCTATGCGAACGGCCGCGGCGGGCTGGCAACGGATGAGCGCGAAGCCGCCCGCCTCTACAG
>DATCQF010000108.1:0-2169 GCA_036569735.1 Allostellaceae bacterium
GGTCGAGCCCGAGCGTTTCGAGCTGGTGCGGGCGCGGCGTCAGGCGGCGGCGGCGGCCGGCGCCGCGGCGAGCAGCGAGGACCGCGAGTTTCTCCGCTTCGTGCCGCTGCAATTGTTCAGCCGGGAAAACCGCTACAGCACCCTGATCGGGCTGATGTTCTGTCTCGGCACGCTCTTGGCGATCTGGACCACGGTAATCTGGCTGCCGACGATCCAGACCGTGATGCTGGAAAAGGACGGCATCAAGGATGCCGCCGCCATCCCCTTTGTCAGCCACGGCATGATGCTGTGGGGGCTCGGCGGGATCCTCGGCTATTCGAGCTTCGGCTTCATCGCCGACGCGATCGGGCGCCGCCTGACGGTCACCCTCTACAATCTCGGCACGATGGCGCTCGGGTTCACCCTCTATCTCGGGCTCAGCCATTACACGCTCTACCCGTATCTGCTGCCGGTCTACGGGTTTTTCGTGCTCGGCGTGTTCTCCGGGCATGCGGTCTACCTGCCCGAATTGTTCCCGACGCATGTCCGCGCCACCGCGGTGTCGTTCTGCAACGGCACCGGGCGGATCATCACCAGTACGGGACCGCTCGTCGCCGGGCTGATGGTCGGTTATTTCGGCGGGTTCACCACGCCGGCGGCGATCATGACCGGCTTTGCCTTCCTCAGCATCCTGGCGATGTTCCTCGGGCGCGAGACCAGGGAAGACCCGCTGCCGCGCTAAGCGGGGGGATCGCACGCCGGCGGCGGCGGCGGCGCAGGCTCGGCCAGCGCCTCGACCGCCGCGATCGCGGCTCGCGTGAGGCTCGGGGCGCGCGGCGAGAGCGCGCCTGCGAGGCGCCCATAGATGTGAAAGACCGCGGTCTGCAAAATCACGCCGAGGATCAGGGCGGCGGCGAGAAGCGGGTCGACCGGGGCGATCTCGCCGGCCCGGACGGCCTCTGCAACCATTTCGGCGACCGCATCGACCGGCGTCCGCTGGTGCGGGCCGACCCGCGGCAGCAGGTTGTGCTGCGCGATCAGCATGAAACGAAACAAGTCCGGGTCGCGGTCGTAGAGCGCGCAGAAATGTGCCGCCATTGCGCCGGTTCGTGCGCGAAAACCGCGCTGCCCGCGACGGATCTCGTCGAGCTCCGCGCCGGTGCGCAGATAGGCCGTCGAGAACAACCCCCAGGCGAGATCCTCCTTGCTCGGATAGTGGCGATAGAGCGCACCCTGCGACACCCCGGCAAGCGACGCGATCTCGCCGATCGAGACGCCATCGACGCCTTTGGCGGCAAACAAGAGGGTCGCCGCCCGTTCGACCTCTGTCTTCACCCTCGTCGATCGCGCCATCGAAAATATCTTGTGAATGAACGTTCACTCATTATATAGTGGCGCTAGCGTACATGCAACGCCGATGCGCCGATGTCGCACCGGGTGCACGCAAGCCGAGGGCGGCCACCGGGCCTGGAGGGTGTCGGGATGGATTTCGAGGATGTCTTTCCGGGTTTCGTAATCGCTGGCCTCGCCCTCCTCGCCGCGTTGGCGCTCGGGTTGAAGGCTGTCGTCGATGCCGGCCGGGTGCGCGCGCAGCTTGCCGGCCTGACCGAAAAATTCTGGATGCTCGACCACCGCATGGTGCGGCTGAACGAGAGGATCGACCAGCTCGGTGCGCCGCCGGGCGAAGCTGCGCCGACCGCGGAACCGGCCGCCCCGATGGCGCCGGAACCGACCGCCGTTCCGGGCGAAGCCGGTATGGGTGAAGCCGCCGGTGTTCCGGGGGAGGCGCTCCGCGCGCCTGACGAGCCGATTATGCCCGACGAACCGGAGATACCCGGGACGCTCGCGCCGCAGCCCGCTGCCGCGCCGGGGAGAAACTGGGAACAGCTTCTGGTCGAGAACTGGCTGGTATGGCTCGGCGGGGCGACGATCGCCCTCGGCGGCGCGTTCTTCGTCAAGCTGTCGATCGATTACGGTCTGCTGACGCCGCTCGTGCGGGTGGTGCTCGGGGTGTTGCTCGGCATCGGTTTGTCGTTTGGCGCCGAGTGGGTGAAGCGCCACGACGAACTGGTAGACGCGGCTGCGGAAGCAGTGGGAACCGGCGCCGTCTCCTACGTGCCGCAGGCGCTCGCCGCCGCCGGCGCGGCGACGGTGTTCGCCAGCCTTTACGCCGCACATGCGCTTTACGGG
>DATCQF010000109.1:0-3513 GCA_036569735.1 Allostellaceae bacterium
ATCTGCGCCCGTTCGACATCGTGACGCTGCGGCTGCTGCCCGCGGCGAGGGCAAAGCCGCAATGCAACACTGTGCGCGCCGAAGCGCCGGCGGCCTCGTAGAGCCGGACGATCAGCCCATTGCCGTCTTCGGCCGCTTTTACCGTTTCGATGACGATGTCGGACGCCCCCGGCCGAAGCCATGATTGGGCCGCCGGCAGCGGTCCAATCCCGGGAGCGCCGGCGAGCGGGCGCAGCGGAACGTTGAGCTCGTACCCGGCGCGCGCCACCCCGCCCTCCACATGATCGCCGGCATGCGGATAGAGCGAATAGGTGAAGCGATGGCGCCCCCGGTCGGCGGTCGGGTCCGGGTATCCGGGGCTGCGCAAGAGGTTGAGGTCGAGGATGTTGCCGCGCAGATGGTGGCCGTATTTGCAGTCGTTCAGCAAGGCTACGCCATAACCGCGGTCGGACAAATCGACCCATTTGTGCGCGCAGACCTCGAATTTCGCGAGATCGGCCGGGGTGTTGCAATGCGTCGGCCGGCGGATCGAGCCGAACTGGATGTCGCAAGTCGCCTCGCTGGTCTTGACATCGACGGGAAAGCTGGTGCGCAGCATGCGCTCGGTTTCGTGCCAATCCACCGATGTGACGAAATCGACGCGGCGGCTCCCGGCAAACAGCACGACATCCTGGCGCAACACCGAATCGCCAAAGCGATAGGTCTGGGAGAGCGCCGCCCGCGGACCGTCCAGCGTCGCCTCGACCGCTTCGAGCGCGAGGCGTTCGGGGGCGCGGTCGCGGTAATCCATCGGAATGTCCCACGCGTCGCCGGTGTCGCGGTAGATCGACAGCACATTCCCCGCCGCCCCCGCGGCGAGCACCTCGCGCCCGTGCTCCTTGTCGAAACATGAGCGGATCGAGCCATCGCCGTTGAACAGGATCCGTAGCTTGTCGTTTTCGAGGCGCGCGCTGTCGCTGGCGGATGCGGAAACGCCGGGCATGAGACCCGGGGGCGGGTCAAGGCCGGCGCGCGCGGCGGCGTCGACGACGGCGTAGCCGAGCGCCGGCACCGCCGCCTTGACCCAGCTTCCGGCGAGGCGCAGCCACTCGGTGCGTTCCCATGACAGGCTGTTAATCACGACGACCGGGCGCCCGGCCCGCGACCCGTCGATCCGGCTCGATAACAGGGCATCCGCCGAGGCTGTCAGCGCCTCGGTTTCCTTGAGCAGGGCCTCGTAGCGCGGGGTTGCCTCGTCATAGACGCGGGTAATCGACGAGCCCGGCAGGATGTCGTGGAACTGATAAAGCAAGACCTCCTTCCAGATGCGTTCGAGCCTGGCGCGCGGGTACGCCATCCCGGCAAACGACGCGGCAATGGACGCCGCCAGCTCGAGCTCGCGCAAGGCGAGTTCGAGCTTGCGGTTGAAGCGCTTGATGCGGCCTTGGGTGGTATAGGTCCCCTGGTGGCGTTCGAGGTAGAGTTCGCCGGACCAGGTCGGATAACGCTCGCCGCCCGCGGCGATATGATCGAAGAAAGCCTTGGCGGGCTGCTGCACCACCGGGCAGAGCCCGGCGAGGTCCACTTCGCGCGCCAGCCGTTCGAGATGCTCCTCGCCCGGCCCGCCGCCGCCATCGCCGATCCCGAACAGCATGAGGCAGCGGTCGGACACCCCTTTTTCGGCGAAATTCTGCTCGGTGGCGAGGACGGAGCCAGGGTTGGCCGCGCTGTTGTAGGTCGCCTCGGGCGGCATGTGCGCGAGCACCTTCGAGCCGTCGATGCCCTCCCACCAGAAGGTGTGATAGGGGTGCCGGGTAATGAGGCTCCATGAGAGTTTCTGGGTCATGAAATAAGGCACGCCCGACTTCGCCAGGATCTGCGGCAGCGCGCCCGAATAGCCGAACACGTCGGGGACCCACAGGCAGTCCGGGTCGCGCCCGAACTCCTCGCGAAAAAAGCGCTTTCCATAGAGGATCTGGCGGATCAGCGACTCGCCACCGGGCAGGTTGGTGTCGGGCTCGACCCACATCGCGCCCTGAACCTCCCAGCGGCCCTCGGCGACGCGGCGCTTTATCCCGGCATAAAGCTCGGGATAGTGCTGTTTGACCCAGTCGTATTGCTGCGGCTGGCTGGCGCCGAACACATAGTCCGGATAGCGCTCCATCAGATCGAGCGTCGTCGCGAAGGTGCGGCCGCATTTCCTGATGGTCTCGCGGATCGGCCACAGCCAGGCGAGGTCCATATGGGCGTGGCCGACCGCGCTGATGATCAATGACGGGTCGCCGCCGCGCATCGCCAGGGCCGGCGCGAGGATGGCGCGCGCGCTCGCCGCCTCGGCATCGCTGAACTCCCGCAGCACTGCCGCGGCGCGCGACAATGCCTCGCGCAGGGCGGCGGCGCGGGCGCTCGCCTTGGGCAAGAGCTGCATCAGCCCATGGAGAACCTCGAAATCGTATTGCAGGGCGTAAAGCTGCGGATGGCGCAGCGCGATGACCGCTTCCTTCAGAACCCCGCTGTCCTGGCGCACGCCGAACAGATCGTTGGCGCCGGCCTCGACCCAGATTTCGACGCTCTCGCCGCCCGCCGCCGGTGCCCGGAACGGGACGACGCGCTTGCCCGGTTCGCCGTGCTGCCGGGAAAAGGTCGAATTGACGTTGGTCAGCCCGAGCAGCGGCCGCCCCTCGGAATCGACGACGCAACCCTCGCCGTTGACGTCTATCAGAAGGACGATTTCCTGCCCGGAAGCGCAGTCCGGCACCGTGCCGGTAAAGCGGAACCAGGCGCAATCGAAGACCGCCTCGCTCCACCGCTGACCCGGGGCGAGCCGCAGTTCGCGGCCTTCCCGGCGGCTGTCATAGGGCACCGGCTCCGGGGTCACCCACGCCGTCGCGGCGAGCGCCGCGACGGGCGTGTAGACCGAAGCCTTGATGCGCCGCTCGACTTCGCCGAGCGAACCCTGGGCGACGGCGGGACGATAGGGCATCGGGCCTCCGTTGCGGCGCAGGGGCGCCGCTCCAACCGGCCGCGGCCCCGCCGTTCGTCAGAAGCGATTGGGCCGAAACGGGCGGGGGCAGGCGCGAGCGTGCGCGGCGCTCGCCGGCCGGATTATGCCGGAGCCTACTCCTCCTCGGCAACCTCTCCGGGCGCCGCCATCATCGCCTCGGCGACGAGGCCCGCATTGCCGCGGATCGCGCGCTCGATCACTTCGCCGACCTCGGGATGCTCGTTCAGATAGAGCTTGGCGTTTTCGCGGCCCTGGCCGATCCGCTGACCGTCATGGGAGAACCATGACCCCGATTTCTCGACGACGCCGGCCTGGACGCCAAGATCGATCAGTTCGCCGCGCTTGGAAATCCCCTGGCCGTACATGATGTCGAAATCGACCACCTTGAACGGCGGCGCCATCTTGTTCTTGACCACCTTGACCCGGGTCTGATTGCCGATCACCTGGTCGCGGTCCTTGATCGCGCCGATGCGGCGGATGTCGAGCCTGACCGAGGCATAGAATTTGAGCGCCTGGCCGCCGGTCGTGGT
>DATCQF010000110.1:0-3172 GCA_036569735.1 Allostellaceae bacterium
CGCCACCAGTTCGGCCAGCGCCTCCTCGACCTGCGGACGCAACAGATGGGTCGCGTCGACCAGTTCGTCGAAGAACGAGGCGCCGTTGTCCCGGATAACGCCGAGGACGGCCTGCGCCCGCGGACCGGCCTGGGCCGGATCGGGCAGGGGCGACAGCGCCGCCCACAGCGCGCCGTGGCGGCGCGCCAGCAAGGTGATCGGGGTCGTCCGCACCGGTCCTGAGGGGCTGCCCGGGCCGCGCTCGCCCGGATGGGGTCCGGCGCTGCGCTGCCGCAGCCGGGTCCAGGCGATGCGTCCGGCCAGGCAATGGTCGTCGAGCCATGCCGGGTCATATTCGGCGATTCGGGCCGGCAGGATCTCGGTCTCCCAGGCGCCGGCCGCCGCCGCGAACCCTTCGAGCTGGCCGAGCACCGCGGCGAGCGCGTCGGCGCCCTCCATGCGGGTCTTTTCGGTGACCCGCTGCCAGTCGAACAGAAAGCGCAGGAAGTCGCGCGCGGCGACCGGCTCGATTTCGGCGCGCAGCCGGTTCAGCGTATAGCGGTGAATGCGGGCGAGGAGCCGGCGCTCGCACCATTCTTCTGTGTCCGCGCCGTTGGGATCCGCGCCGGGCGTGAAGCGGCCGCGCAGCGCGAAGCCTTCCTGCTGTAGCGCCGCCAATGCATCGGCGATGCCGGGAGGCGCCAGCCCGAGCGGCTCGGCAAGCGCAGTCTCGCCCACCGGGCCGAGGCCTTCGAGCCGGCCGCGCACGATCTCGACGAGCGCTTCCTCGGGCGGCCAGTCGCGCGTTTCATATCCGGCCGGAGCGGCGATCGCCGGCTCGAGCCGCGCGTCCGGCCATAGCGCCAGGAATTGCGGCAGCCGCTCGGCCGCGACCCAAACCGTTGGTTTGTCATTCAAAGGAATTTCGAGTCGCGTGGCGCGCTTCTCGCGGGCAAGTTCGTCGAGAAATGCGGTCCAGCCGGGCCCGGAACCCGCCTCTTGCGGCGTCATGAAGCCGAGCCACGCCAATGCGTCGTGCAACTCGTCGCGGTTGGCCGCCTCGGGCCACGCTTCGCCGCGCACCCGCGCGATCGCTTGCCCGTCGAGACGGCCAAGCTCGGCGGCATCCTCGGGCGCCAGCCAGCGCCGGCTCATCACCGCCTGGGTGCGGCGCTCCTCCAGGGGCGCGTCGTCGAGATAGGCATAGGGCCGGGCCGACAAAACTTCGAGCGCGAGCGGCGACGGCTCGGTCAGATCGCGTGCGACGATGCGCACCTCGCCCGATTGGAGCCGCGTGAGGAGCCGCTCCAGCCCGTCCGCATCCATGACTTCGCTCAGGCAATCGGCGATCGTCTGGCGCACCAGCGGGTGATCCGGGATGTCGCGTGCGCCCGACAGATTCTCGGCGCAGGCGAGCTGGTCGGGGAAGATCGCGGTGATCAGATCCTCGGCATCCATGCGGGCGAGCGGCGCCGGCAGTTTCTTTCCGCCGCGGAAGCGCGGCAAGGCGAGCGCAACCCCGGCCACCCAGCGCCAGCGCGTCATGAACATCGGCGCGTCGAGCAGCGCCTGGACCAGCAGATCGCGGACCGTGGCTGGGTGCAGGTAATGCTGCACCTCGGCGAGGTCGAAGCTGTGCGCCGTGGTCAGCGATAAGACGATGTTGTCCTCAGTCGCCGCCGCCTGCAGCTCGAAATTGAACTTCCTACAAAAGCGCTTGCGCAACGCGAGGCCCCAGGCGCGGTTGAGCCGGCTGCCATAGGGCGAATGGATGACCAGCTGCATCCCGCCGACCGCATCGAAGAAGCGCTCGAAGACGATCGTCGACTGGGTCGGCAGCACCCCGAGCGCGGCATGCCCGGCGGCGAGGTACTCGGTGAGCTGGCGCGACGCCGCCTCGCCGATGCCGATATCCTCGATCAGCCAGCGCAGCGCATCATTTACTCCCTCTCCGCCCCCGGGGGCGTAGAGGGTTGGGGTGAGGTGGGGGATTCCAGAGTGCTCGCCGCGGCCCACCTCACCCTCCCCACCGCTGCGCGGCGGGTCCCCTCCCTCTCCCCCCTGAAGGGCGGAGAGGGCATTTTGCGTCAGGCGAGCCTCGAACTCGGCGCGCAGGCGCGACACCGATTGCGACAATTCGTCGGTACGGCCCGGCGCCTCGCCGAGCCAAAAAGGAATATTGGGCGGCTGACCCTGGGCATCCTCGACCCTCAATGTGCCGCGTTCGACGCGGCGGATGCGGTAGGCGGTGTTGCCGAGCTGGAATACGTCGCCCGCCAGGCTCTCCACCGCGAAATCCTCGTTGACGGTGCCGATGACCTGATTTTCCGGCTCGAGCACGACCTGGTAATCGGCGTTGTCGGGGATCGTACCGCCCGAGGTCAGCGCGGTCAGCCGCGCGCCGCGCCTGCCGCGCAGCATCTGGTTGACCGCGTCGTGATGAACGAGGGCGCCGCGCCGTCCGCGCCGCGTGCTGAAGCCCTCGGCGAGCATCCGGACGATCGCGGCGAAATCCTCGCGCGGCAGGGCGCGGTACGGCCAGGCCCGGCGCAGCAGCGCGAACAGCCCATCCTCGCTCCATTCCTGCGCCGCGACTTCCGCGACGATGTGCTGCGCCAGGACGTCGAGCGGGCGCTCGGGGACGCGCACGCGGTCGAGTTCGCCGCGCCCGACGCTGTCGAGGAGGGCGGCGCATTCGACCAATTCGTCGCGCGACAGCGGAAAGAGCCGGCCCTTGGGCGTGCCGTCGACGGCGTGCCCGGAGCGTCCGACCCGTTGCAGAAAAATCGCGATCGAGCGCGGCGAGCCGAGCTGGCACACGAGGTCGATCTCGCCGATGTCGATGCCGAGTTCCAGGGAGGCGGTCGCCACCAGCGCCTTCAGCGCGCCGTTCTTCAAGCGCTGCTCGGCGTCGAGCCGGCGCTCCTTGGCGAGGCTGCCGTGGTGCGCGGCCACGAGGTCCGCGCCAAGCCGCGTCGAGAGCTCGCGGGTCGCCCGCTCGGCCATGCGGCGGGTGTTGACGAATATCAGGGTCGTGCGATGCGCCAGGGTCAGCTCGGCGATCCGGTCATAGACTTCGCGCCAGACCTCGCCCGACATCACCGCCTCCAACGGCGACGAGGGCAATTCGAGCGCGAGGTCGCGGCGCCGGCGGTGGCCCGTATCAACGATTGTGCAAGCCCCCACCCTGCCC
>DATCQF010000111.1:0-2717 GCA_036569735.1 Allostellaceae bacterium
CCGCAAAGCCGAACCCCAGGGGGGGCTCGCCGCAACCTCTGGCGGGCCGGTCACGGCCTCGGCTGCAGCGCCAGGCGGCAGCGGTGCCGCCGGAGCGGATACCGCCGGGAGTGCCCCATGAGAGCAGCCAGCACCGCCACCAGCACTGCCCCCGCCGCGGCGAAAAAGCCGGATCGCGAAGGCATCATCGCCGTCCTCCAGGATCAGCCGACCCTCGATCGGGTCCAGGCGATCATCCGCGAGCTTCAGCTCGATGACGAGCTGAGCCTCGAGGCGACGCTCGATTCCGCCCTGCGGCGGATCCGCGAGGGAGGCACTCCGCGAGTGCTTATCCTGGATCTCTCCGACTCGACCGCGCCGATTGCCGAGCTCAGCGCCGCGCGCTCGGTCGGCGGCGCCGATCTCAAGGTCCTGGCGCTCGGCACCGTCAACGATGTCAGCCTGTTCCGCGATCTGCTCGCGGCCGGGGCATCGGATTACCTGGTCAAGCCGATCAGCCGCGAGGCGCTCGCGATCGGCCTCGAAAAGCAGTCGGGCTCGGGGGGCGGCGGGCCGGGCGGCGGGCTTGGCCAGGTCGTTGCGTTCATCGGCAGCCGGGGCGGCGTCGGGACCACCACGGCGGCCGTCGGCTTCGCCTGGCTGCTGTCCGAAAAGCACACGGAAAACACCGCGCTCGTCGACCTCGATCTGCATTTCGGCACGGTGGCGCTCAATCTCGATACCGATCCAGGCACCGGATTGTGCGAAGCCTTGGAACAGCCCTCGCGCATCGACGCGCTATTTGTCGATCGGGCGACGGTGAAGGCATCGGACACGTTGCGCATCCTCGCCGCCGAGGCGACGATCGCCGAGACGCTGATGATCGACGCCAGCGCGATCGACGTCCTCCTCTACGAGCTGCGGCGAAAGTTCAGCTGGGTCGTCATCGACCTGCCGCGCTGGGTGACGCCGACGCAGCGGGTTGTGCTGGGCGCTGCCAGCCGGCTCGTCATCGTCTGCGAGCGCAGTTTGGCCGGCCTGCGCGACACTATTCGCCTGCAAACCCTGATGCGCGAGCACGCGTCACAGACCCAGGTGCTGATGGTCGATGCCGGCGCCAGCGGCGAGCGCGCGACGGTCGGCAAGTCGGAGTTTGAAAAGGCCGTTGGCAAACCGCTTGACGTGACCCTGTCGTACGACGCCAAATCGGCGGCGGCGGCTACCAATGCCGGTCAACCGATGCCGCTGGCGGCGCCGCGCAGCCCGGTAGTGCGCGAACTGGAACAGCTGATCACCCTTCTCGCGGGCACTGGCGAGACGCAGAAACGCAAGCTCTTTGGGTTCCCCCGATGGTAACGATGTTCGGACGACAGCGGACTGAGGGCGGGCTTGATGCCCGCATCGCCGAGCTTTCGGCACGGCGAGCCAGGGTCGACGGCACCACCGAGCCGGCCAATGCGCCGCTGCCGGAAAGGCCGGCCGCGCCGGTTCCGGCGGGCGCGCCGGTGCCGGTGGGCGCGCCGGTTTCGCTGGGTGAGCCGGAAGCGACGATCGACGAGCGCCTCGCCGTCGCCCGCGAGGAGTTGAGTGCCCGCCTGGGGGCGGAGATCCGGCCGGAGCGGCGTGCCCTCTTGAGCCGTGGCGATATGGCCAAGATCGTCGATGCGGCGGTGCAGGCCTATTTCGTCCGCCACGGGATGGACGCCAACCCGCTGGCGCGGCGCGATCTGATCACCGACATCCTGCAGTCGCTGATCGCGCCCGACGCGGCGGACGCGGGCAACCGGCGCAGCCCCCACAAGGCCGCGATCGAGGCGGCGAAGGCACAGATCCAGCCGCTCGTGCTCGAACACATGGATGTCGGCGCGGCGGCCGAGATGCCGCGCCCGGCGTTCGAGGCGCAGCTTACCGGGTGGGTCAAGGAGCTCCTCGCCGAGACCAAGATCCAGCTGAATTTCACCGAGCAGCGCGAGCTCGTCGAATCGCTGATCGCCGACATGCTGGGGCTGGGGCCGCTGGAGCCGTTGATCGCCGACGAGACCATCAGCGACATCATGGTCAACGGGCCCAAGCAGATTTACGTCGAGCGGCGCGGCAAACTCGAAGTCACCGACGTGCAGTTCCGCGACAACGCGCACCTGATGAACATCTGCACCAAGATCGTGACGCGGATCGGTCGCCGCATCGACGAGTCGCGCCCGCTCGTCGATGCCCGCCTGCCGGATGGCAGCCGGGTCAACATCATCATCCCGCCGCTGGCGATCGACGGGGCCTCGATCTCGATCCGCAAATTCTCCAAAAAATCGATCACCCTCGACATCATGGCCGCCAACCTCAGCATCTCGCCGCAAATGGCGACGTTGCTGAAGATCGCGGCGCGGTGCCGGCTCAACATCCTGATCTCCGGCGGCACCGGCTCGGGCAAGACGACGCTGCTCAATGCATTGTCGCGGATGATCGACAGCACCGAGCGCACGGTCACCATCGAAGACGCGGCCGAACTGCAGCTGCAGCAGCCGCACGTCGTGCGGCTCGAGACCCGCCCGCCCAATCTCGAGGGCACCGGCGAAATCAACATGCGCGACCTCTTGAAGAACGCCCTGCGCATGCGGCCGGACCGGATCATCATCGGCGAGTGCCGCGGCGAAGAAGCGCTCGACATGCTGCAGGCGATGAACACCGGCCACGACGGCTCGATGTCGACGATCCATGCGAACAATCCGCGGGAAGCCCTGACC
>DATCQF010000112.1:0-4366 GCA_036569735.1 Allostellaceae bacterium
GATATCGCCCGAGGATCAGGAGCAACTCGATCGCGACGGCTTTATCGTCAAGCGCGATTTTCTGCCGCGGGACATCTTTGCCGATTTGGTGGCGCAGGTCCGCGCGTTGCGGGCACCGGCGCGCGAGATGGTCGAAGGCGACACGTTGACCCGGCACATCGCACTCGACCCGGGGGTGCTCGACCACGTGCCGGCGGCGCGGCTGCTGCTCGAACAGCCGCAGTACCGCAATCTGCTCCGCTATGCCGGGTCCTCCGCCGCCGCCCCGATGGTCTACATCCAGACCATCCTCGCCCACGCATTCGCCGGCCCGCCTCAGCTGCCGCCCGATCCGCAGCTCGATCTGCACACCGACACCTTTCACCCGACCGTCAAGGCGTGGCTCTTTCTGAGCGATGTCGACGCGGACGCGATGCCGTTCGTCTATGTGCCGGGCTCGCACCGCCTGACGCCGCAGCGCCTCCTATGGGAGCGGGCGATGAGCATCACGGCGAGCCGGCAGGCGCAGGAGGCCCGGTCAGCGCAAGAAGGCCGGCGCGCCGCGCAGCACAAGCTGACCCGCGCGATCTCGCCGGAGGCCTTGAACGAGCTCGGGCTGCCGCCGCCGCGCGCGATCTCGGCGCCGGGCAACACCCTGATCGTCGCCGACACCTTCGGTTTTCATGCAAGGGGGGAGAGTGCCCGGCCGACAACCCGGGTCGAGATCTGGGCAATGGGCCGGCGCAACCCCTTCGTGCCGTGGACCGGGCTCGACCCGTGGTCGATCGCCGCGCTCGGCCTGCGCAAGCCGCTGATTTATTGGAAATCGGTGGATCTGCTCGAGCGCCTCGGGCTTGGGCATCAGCGCTGGCGCGCCCGCGGCAGCGTCTCGGCGTTTGACCCGGCCTAGCCCGATGCCTGATCACATCGAATCACCACGGCAAATGCCGAATGTGCAAGCCATCGGCGGCGACGCGCCGGTCGGGCAGGCAATCGGCGAGAAGCGATCCTTTCTGTTCCTGCAAGGCCCGATCGCGAGCTTCTTCGATCGGCTCGGCGCTACCTTGATCGCACGCGGCCACCGCGTTCACCGGATCAACCTGCATTTCGGCGACCAGCTGTTCTGGCGCTTGCCGGCGACCCATTATCGCGGCCGCTTCGAGGATTGGCGCGGGTTTGTCGCCGCCATGATGGAGCAGCACCAGATCACCGACCTGGTGCTGCACGGCGACCGCCGGCCCTATCACATCGTCGCCGCCGAGGAGGCGCGGGCCCGCGGGATTGCCGTGATCGCCACCGATCTGGGGTATGTGCGGCCCGACTGGATCACCCTCGAATATGACGGGATGACGACCTATTCGCGCTTTCCCCGCGATCCCGCCGCGATCCGCGCGCTCGCCGCCGAGTTCCCCGAGCCGGAGCTGGGGCCGCGCTTCCATACCCCGTTCTGGCTGATCGCGGCGCTCGATGTGGCCTACAATCTGGGGCTCGTTTTCGGGCGGGTGTTTTATCCGCACTACCGCTATCACAGCATCAGCCACCCGTTTGCCGAGTACGCCGGGTGGCTCTGGTCGCGCACGAAGAGGCTGTTTACCGCCCGGGCGACGGCGGCCGAGAAACGCCGGCTCGAGACCGTGCCCGGGTCGTATTTTCTGGTCCCGCTGCAGATCGCCACCGACTTCCAGATTCGCGCCCACTCGCCATTCCGCGGCGCGCGCGAGGCGGTCCACGAAATCATCGCCTCGTTCGCCGAGAGCGGCAGCCGGCGCAAGCTGGTCTTTGTCGTCCACCCGCTCGACAACGGCCTGATTGACTGGCACCGGCTGATCACGCGGCTGGCCGGGGAGTTCAGCGTCGCCCGGCAGGTCCTCGCGCTTGATGGCGGCACCCCCGGCGAGGTGCTGCGCGGCGCCGCCGGGGTCGTCACGATCAACAGCACGGTCGGGGTCACCGCCCTGCACCACGGCGTTCCGGTCAAGGTGCTCGGCAACGCGGTTTTCGATATCGCCGGTCTGACCTGCCAATCGCCGCTCGCCGCGTTCTGGCACGATCCGGTGCCGCCGGACAACGAGCTGATGGCTGCCTTTCTGCGCGCCCTCATCGGGACGACGCAGGTCAAGGGCGGGTATTACGAGCCGGCCTCGCAGGCCTGTGCGATTGCCGGTGTTGTCGAGCGGCTCGAGCAGGGGCTCTATCCGTTGCCGCCGCTCGGCGAGGCCGATCTCGCCGGCCGCCCTCCGCGCGCCAGCTCGCGGACCGTGGTCGTGACCGGCCTCTTGGACGGGATCGGGGTGGCGCTGGCGCGCGCCTATGCCACGCCCGGGGTGAGATTGTGCCTGGTTGGCAGCGTAGCGGAAACGCTCGATCACACAGCCGACGATTGCCGGCGCCGCGGCGCCCTGGTCGAGACCTTCGACCTGGCGGGGAGAGCCGACGATCATGCGGGAAGCGCGGGGCCGGCGCTTGCCGATTACCTCACAGCCCTTGATCGCCGTATGCCGGTGGATACCCTGGTGGTCCATGCCGGCCCGCAGGCCGAGGCTGAGGCGGAGATCGGCGGCGCCATGCGGTTTGTCGACGCCATCGGCGAGCTGATGCGCTGCCGCGGGCGCGGCGAAATCGTGCTGGTCGACAGCCTTGTGGGCCGGCCGGCAACCGGTGATCCGCGCGCCGTCCCGCGCACCACCAGCGCCGTGCACTCCTATGGCGCCGCGCTGCGCCGGCGGTTGCGGGCGGATGGCGTATCGGTTGGCGTGGTCCTGCCCCGCAGCCTCGCGATCCGAGCCGCTGCCCGATTGCGCGAGCCGGGTCTGACGCTGGCGGGCGCCGATCGCATCGCGGAGCGGATCGCACGCGGGCTGTGCCGGCGCCGCGCGGCGGTCGCAATCCCCGGTCCGGCCACGCTCGCGATGCGATCGCTGCGCGTGGTGCCGTCGAGGGTGCGCGAAGCGCTCCGCAACATGCTGCTGCCGAGCGCCGGCGCGATCCGCGAACCGGCGGATGAAGGCCCGCTTCCCGGCGAATCGGGCCCCGGCGACTGACCCAGGGTCGCCTGGAGCAGAGGACAGCGCGCATGCTGGGGCAGATAGGCCGCGCCGCGATGGTCCCGCTGTGGACCGCGCAGCTTCTGACCGGCGCAAAATCATTCGAGCGCAACCCTGTGATCGGCAGCCGCCGGCTGAACCAATGGGGGCTGCATGCCGCTCGGGTGACGCTCGCGCAACGCATCGCCGCGGCGCGCCGCGATCGCCTCGCCGGCCTCGTGTCGGCCGCCGACCGGGAGGATTTCGCGCGCGACGGTTTCGTGATCCGGCGCAATTTCATGCCGGCGGCGGAATTCGCGGTGCTGCGCGATCAGCTGCAAAACTATCGCGGAATGCTGCGCGAGATCGCCGAGGGCGATACGATCCTGCGCAAGATCGCGCTCGGGCGGGAGGCGCGGGCGGCGCTGCCGGGGCTCGCCACCCTGTTGCGCTCGCCCGAATGGCGGGGGCTCATCCGCTATATCGGCAGCCGCGACGCCGAGCCGGTGGTCTGGATACAGAGCATCCTGCGGCATGCCGCGGACGGCCCGCCCGATCCGCAGACCGCGCTGCACGCCGACACCTTTCATCCGACCGTCAAGGCATGGCTGTTCCTGACCGATGTCGCCGCCGATGCGGGGCCCTTCACCTATGTGCCCGGGTCGCACCGCCTGACCCCCGAACGGCTCCTCTGGGAACGAGGGATGAGCCTCTGTGCGCCAAATTCGCCCGACGGCGACACCAGAGCGGGGTCGTTCCGCGCCGATGCGGATGATCTGGCCGCGATGGGCCTGCCCGAGCCGCGCATCTTCGCCGTGCCGGCCAATACCCTTGTCGTGGCCGACACTTTCGGCTTCCATGCGCGCGGCCCCAGCACCGGGCGTTCGCTGCGTGTCGAAATCTGGGCCTATGGACGGCGCAGCCCGTTCGTGCCGTGGGCGGCGTTCGATCCCTGGACCGGCGCGGCTCTGGCCCGGCGCAGCCTGGTGGGCTGGCAGCTCGGCGATTTCTTCGAGCGGGCCGGCATCAAGCCGCATCGCTGGCGCGCCCGGACCGGGGTATCCGCCTTCGACCAGGCCTGAAACGCGGCCGGCCTGACGTACTCCGGCCCAACACGCACCTGGAGGCAAGTTTGCAATGGCGTGGGATCCCGCCCAATACCTCAAATTCGCCGGACCGCGGCTGCGGCCGGCGCTCGACCTGTTGCAGCGGATCGACCGGGAGGCGCCATCGAGCGTCTACGATATCGGGGCCGGCGCGGGCAATGTGACGCGGCTGATCGCGGCGCGCTGGCCGGCGGCGCGGATCGTCGGGGTCGATTCCTCGGCCGAAATGCTGGCCAAGGCCGCCGCCGAACCCCCGGG
>DATCQF010000113.1:0-2113 GCA_036569735.1 Allostellaceae bacterium
CGCCCCCGAGGGCGGAGAGGGGGTATCAGCGCCTTATTTCTTCGCCGCGAGCAGGTCGCGGATGCCGCGCAGCGCGAGATCGTAGCCGGCGACGCTGAAACCGGCGACGACGCCCTGGCTGACGGCGGCGGTCTGCGAGGCCGGACCCCGCCGGATCGGGTTCGAGATATGCACCTCGATCGTCGGAAACTTGACCTGCGAGATCGCCGCGACCAGCGCCGGATAGCCGGAGCCGAACGCCGCCGGGTTGAAGATCGCCGCATCGAAGCCGCGATCGTTTGCCTCGTACAGCTTGTTGACGATCTCGCCCTCGATGTTGGAATGGAAAATCTCGACCTCGAGGCCGAGCTCCTTGGCGTAGCCGCGGATGCGCTCATCGTATTGCGGCAAGGTCATCGGGCCGAAGATCTCGGTCTGCACCTTCCCCCGCATATTCATACCGGCGCCGTGAATAACCAGGATTTTCGGCATGATTTTCTCCCTGTGATGGCTGGCGATAGGTGCGACCGAGGTTACGGGAAGCGCTTGTCCAGTGACAAGCTATGCCGCGCCCGGGCGGATTTGCCGCGCGGCGGATTCGGCGGCGCGCAGACCGAATACACAGGCCTTAATGAGACCGCCGACATAGCCGAGCGCGCCACCGCCTTCGAGCCCGCCGGTGCAGCCACCCGCGGCGTAGAGCCCCTCGATCACCGAGCCGCCCGGGGCATTATCAGCGCGGCGGACGCGGCCCCGGCCGTCGATGGCAATGCCGCCCATCGTGTTGGTGATGCCCGGGCAGATCGGGATCGCGAAGAATGGCGCGGTCTCGATCGGCTTGGGAACGCCGCTCTTCGCCGACCGTGGCGGCGACAGCGCCGCTCCATTGCCCGCGCGGATTGCTTCGTTGTAGGAAGCGACGGTGGCGCCGAGGGCCCCGGGATCGAGCCCGGCGGACCGGGCCAGAGCATCGATCGTGTCGGCCCGGTGGAGCGTGCCGCCACCCAGTTCGAGCTGCGGGTTGGGCGGGATCTGCGCGGCGCGGCCGGCGCTCTCCCAGATCACTGCATCGCACACCACGGTGGCGCACAGCGGGTCGTGGAGTCGGGCGAGATCGTTGGTGATCGAGATCCCGCCCAGCCCCTCGTCAGATAATCGCCGCCCGCCGCCGTCGACGACGATCGCCGCGGTCGCCACCGCATCGATCTGCGGATAGGGCCACAGCCCCGTGTTGTTCATCGCATCGCGGCTCATCAGGTGGCCGTAGAACCGGTCGAGCCGGGTCAGCGCCGCGCCGGCCGCCTCGGCCATGCGCAGCCCGGCGCCGTGGGCGCTGCAGGCATGGCGTTGCAGCACAAGCTCGGGAGCCGGTCCGATGTGCTTGCGGAACAGCTCGGGATCGCCGGGGAATCCGCCATCCGCGATGAGCACGGCGCGCGCGGCCGCGCGGAAATCCTTGCCGTCGCGCCGTGCCAAGACCCCCGTGCAACGCCCGCCGGTCATTTCGAGCGCGACGGCGCGGGTACCGAGAAACATCCGTCCCTGGCGCTCTTCGAGGCGCTTTTTCAGCTGGGTGATCATTAGATCCGGTCCGCGGCCCTGCCAATCCTGGCCGGCCACCGCGGCGCGCGGCGGCGCCAGGGTCCAGCGATGCCAGCCGATCGGGCTGGCGCTGGTATAGCGGGCGCCCTGCGCCGCCAGCCAATCGATGGTGCGGGCGCAATCTTCGGCGATCGCCGCGGCGAGTTCGGGTTCCGCTTCGCCTCCGGTGGCGCGCGCGATCGCGGCGACCAGGTCGCCTGGGGCCAGCTTTACATCGTGGTAGGAGACGTGAAAGATCCCGCCCGCCCAGCGCGAACTGCACAGATAGCGCTCGTCCACTCCTTGTTCGAGGACTGCGGTGCGCAGCCCCAGTTCGGCGCCGCGCAGCGCGGCGACCAGCCCGGCAAAGCCGCCGCCGATCGCGACCAGATCGAACTCCGCGTGCTCGCTCATGACCCTATCCCCACGGAAATCCCCGGCGCGTCATTGCGAGAAGCGAAGCGACGAAGCAATCCCGATTGCCTACGCGCGGACCGACGAGATTGCTTCGCTGCGCTCGAAATGACAGCGCGAATTGGGTGCACATGACAGA
>DATCQF010000114.1:0-2347 GCA_036569735.1 Allostellaceae bacterium
GGATCAGGACCGGCTCGCCGCTATAATCGCCGAGCGCATCCCACAATGCGTCCGGGTTGTTCCCGAAATATTCGGGAAACCGAAACGCCTCGGCGAGTTCACGGTACACCGCCTCCGCGCCACCCAGCCGGGAGCCGTCGAGCACGCATTCCTTCATTAAGGCACCGGCATCAAGGCACCGGGACGAAATTGTTGTAGTGGTCGAGCGTGACGTAGATGCGGCCGTCGCTCGAGAACACCAGCCGCTTTGGTCCACGGGCGCGGCAATCGCTATCGAGATCGGCTTCGCGGTAGATCCGTCCCGGCGCGTCCGGTATCGCCCCGCCGAAATTGCGCATCACATCGCCGCCGATCACATGGCCCGGCCACAGGGCGCATAACCCGCCGCCGCGCCAGCCGTGCGCCCTCGCCTCACCTTTGGAGACGTAGCGCGGCGGCAGATTTTTGGCGGTGCGAAGGCTTTGCACGGTTTCGACAAAGCCGGCGACCTCCCGCAGGCCCACGCTCTGGGCGAACGCGGGCAGGGTTTGCGGGTCGGCCGGCCGCTGGGCGCCGAGCGGGGTGGCGGCGACGACCAACGCGACGACAAACCAGGCTGCGACCCCGATTGCCCGCATCGACATGCCTTCATCTCCGCTTGCCGCTAGCCCGCCGCCACAGCATGCTAGGCCACCTCATAGTGCGGGAGAGCGAGATGATCTATGAACTGCGCGTCTATCACTGCGTACCCGGCCGCCTGCCCGATTTGTTGAAGCGGTTCGACACGATCACCCTGCCGTTGTGGGAGAAGCACGCGATCCACCCGGCCGGGTTCTGGACCACGCTGGTCGGCGAATCAAACCAGGATCTGACCTATTTCCTGAAATGGGAAACCCTCGCCGAGCGCGAGGCGAAGATGGCCAAGTTCGGCGCCGATCCCGAATGGCAGAAGGCGCGCGCCGAGACCGAAAAGAACGGCCCGATCGTCGCCTCGGTCGCCAATTCGTTCCTGACGCCGACCTCGTTCTCGTCGGTGAAATGAGTTTTCGGGAGGAAAGAAGATGATCTATGAACTGCGCGTCTACCATGCCGTCCCTGGCCGCCTGCCCGACCTCTTGAAGCGGTTCGATACGATCACGCTGAAGATCTGGGAGCGCCATCACATCAAGCAGGCCGGGTTCTGGACCACGCTGGTCGGCGAATCCAGCATGGCGCTCACTTACATGCTGCAATGGGAGTCGCTGGCCGACCGCGAAAAGAAGTGGAACGCCTTCCAGGCCGATCCCGAATGGCATTCCAAGCGCGCCGAAACCGAGAAGAACGGCCCGATCGTCGCCAAGGTGAGCAATTCATTCCTGCAGCCGACCAGCTTCTCGTCGGTCAAGTAATACTCCACTGTCATCCCGGCGAAAGCCGGGATCCACTTATCAACAACTCGGAAGCGGATAAATGGATCCCGGCCTGCGCCGGGATGACAACGAGTTATTTCTTTTGCCAGCGCCGGGTCGCCGCGTCGTCCTCGGCGCGCGCCGCTACCCAGCGCTCGCCCTGCGGCGTCTCCTCGCTCTTCCAGAACGGCGCGTCGGTCTTCAGCCAGTCGATCAGGAAATGGCAGGCGGCGAGCGCTGCTTCGCGATGCGGCGAGGCGGTTGCCACCAGGACGATCCGGTCACCGGGCTCGAGCCGGCCATAGCGGTGGATGATCAAGGACGCGGCAAGCGGCCAGCGCCGGTTCGCCTCGGCCTCGATCTCGGTCAGCTTCCGTTCGGTCATGCCGGGGTAATGTTCGAGGGTCAGGGCGGACACCAGCTCGGGTCCCCCCATATCGCGCACCAGCCCGATAAAGCTCGCCACGCCGCCGATGCTGTGATCGCCGGCGGCGAGCCGGTTTATTTCCACGCCGATATCGAAATCCTCGCGCTGCACCCGGATCATCGCTCAGCCTCCGGTAACCGGCGGGAAGAGTGCGACCTCGTCGCCGTCGCGTATCGGGTGGTCGGGCCCGACATACTCCTGGTTGACCGCGACCCGGATGACCGACAGGTCGCGCAGCGCCTCGGCGTGAGCGCCGCCCCGCCCCTGCAGCCACCGGAGCAGCCCCGCGACGTCGCGCACCTCCGCCGGCACCGCCAGATCCTCCTCGGCATGCCCGATGCGCGCCCGCAGCCAGGCGAAATAGAGGAGCTTCACGACCCGAACACCTCGGAGAACGGCAGGAACTCGACAATCATGCCGGGGGCGAGGTCGTTCATGCTCTCGTCGAGGATCACGAACCCGTCCGACTGCACGACCGAGGAGAGGATGCCGGCGCCGTCCTTCGGGTATTTGCGGGCAACGAGATTGGCGCCGTCGCGGGCGAGGGTCGCGC
>DATCQF010000115.1:0-2302 GCA_036569735.1 Allostellaceae bacterium
GTGTTCGCGAGCCGGGCACCTGTAGCTGATTGAAAAATCACTGCCCGAGGGCGTGCCGGCCGAGGCGCTGATGGCGAAGGCCGAGAAGCCGGCGACAAAGGCTCGTGGGCGAGGGCAATCCCGGCGCCGCGTAAACCCCTCGCCGGCCTGCCAAACCCCGCTGTCGGGCCACGACGGCGAGGTTTTTTGTGCCGTTGGGCCGGGAGGCGGCTTGCCGGAAGGCGCAACCCCTTGTTACCCCGATCCGTTACCCTACCGGTTTGCGCAGCCTGCGGTCTCCGCATAACCCCTTAAAAAAAATTGGTGCCGGCTGTGTGGATCGAACACACGACCTACCGCTTACAAGGCGGTTGCTCTACCGCTGAGCTAAGCCGGCACTCGTGAGGTGATAGCCGAGCCGGGCCGCCGCTTCAATCGGCGTGCGCCAACCCCCGCTCCGCGGTACCGGGGTTCAGCGCCACAGCCGGCGGCTGGCGAGCGCCGCGCCTTGGGCCAGCGCTTCCAGCTTGGCCCAGGCGATTTGCGGATGAATCCGGCCGCCGAGCCCGCAATCGGTCGAGGCGACGACCCGCTCGCGGCCGACCAGATCGGCAAAGCGTTGGATGCGCTCGGCGACCAGCTCGGGATGCTCGACGACATTGGTCGCATGGCTGACGACACCCGGCAGAATGATCTTGCCGTCGGGCAATTTGACGTCCTGCCACAATTTCCATTCGTGCTCGTGCCGGACATTGCCGGCCTCGAACGAATAGCCGCCGGCGTTGACCCTCAGCATCACGTCGACGATGTCGCGCATCGGAATATCGGTGGTGTGCGGCCCATGCCAGCTGCCCCAGCACAGATGGAAACGGATGCGCTCCGGCGGCAGCCCGCGCAGCGCGTGGTTCAGCGCCTCGATCCGCACCATGATGAATTTCTTGTAGTCGGCGAGCACGGGCTCGGGGTTGATCATGTCCCAGCCGGTCGCCGTCGCCGGGTCGTCGAGCTGGAGGATCAGCCCTGAGTCGACGATCGCCTTGTACTCCTCGCGCATTACTTCGGCGCAGGCGTAGAGAAACTCCTCGTCCTTCTGGTAATAGGCATTGCCGATGCGATAGGCGCTGCCCGGCGCGACCGCGGTGATAAACCCCTCCGCCACCCCGGCCGCGCCCAGCGCCGCCTTCAAATTGGCGATGTCGGCGGCGAGCGCGGCCTGCCCGGTATAGGTCAGCTTTCCGACGCAGACCGGCCCCGTCGAGGGGCGCGGCCCCATCGACACCCCCGACTCGGGATCGCCATAGGCTTCGGCGAACAGCCGCCGGTCGCGCCGGTCGTCCTGGCTGGTCAGCTGGATTTTCCCGGGTCGCGAGCGCAGCGGCGTCCGGCCGTAGGGGCCCGCCGCGCCGAACTCGATCCCGCCCCAGCGCTGGAAGGCATAGCTCCACCACGCGCCGTAATGCACCCGGTGGGCAACCGACTTGCCGAACTCGCCGTCATTCGGCACGTCGATGCCGAGAGCCTGCTGACGGCGCACGATTTCCGCCACCGCCGCCCGCAACATCTGCTGAAACCCCGCCTCGTCCGTGCGGTCGCCGGCGTCGCGCTCGCGGTTCGCCGCGATCAGCTCGTCCGGGCGCGGCAGGCTCCCGACATGGCTCGTCAGGACGCGGTGTTCGCTGTTCCGCATGGTCGTCGCTCCCGAGCCGGCCGCCCGAGGGTGGCAATTCCGGCGATCTTAAAATCGCCGGGTCGGCCCGTCCATCGCGCGCTACCGGGTGGTTTCGCGCAACGCCTGCTGCACGGCGGTGTCGAGCGCGCTCAAAAACCGCGAGCGGTCGGCCTTGGTCAGCGGCGCCGGGCCCCGAATCGTCACCCCGAGCTCGCGCAGATGGCGCGAGAGTTCCCGGCCGGCGAGCGCGCCGCCGATATTGGATTGCGTCCACACCCTGCCGTTGGGGCCGAGCGCGCGCCCGCCCTTGGCGAGGCAGCGCGAGGCGAGCGGCACATCCGAGGTGACGCAGACATCGCGAGCGCCGATATGCTCGGCGATCCAGTCGTCGGCCGCGTCGGAGCCCTCGCCGACCACGATCATCCGGACATTCGGCAGCCCCGGCGGCCGCAATGGGCGCGACCCGTTGCTGACGACAAACACCCCGAGCCCGAGCCGCGTCGCCACCCGGTAGACCTCTTCGCGCACCGGGCACGCATCGCCATCGACGTAGATCTCGGTCACCGAGCTGTTTCTCGAGCGGATTTGATCCGCCGATGCCGGCCCCTCACCCCAACCCTCTCCCCGCTCGCGGGGAGAGGGAGGGACCCGCGC
>DATCQF010000116.1:0-2051 GCA_036569735.1 Allostellaceae bacterium
GCCTGGGCCTGGGCCTGGGCCTGGGCCTGGGCCTGGGCCTGGGCCTGGGCCTGGGCGGCGCCGAGCAGCCCGGCGGCAAGCGCCACGGCGCAGCCCAGCGCACGATACGGGGGAAACCGGCGCGCCAAAAAAGGCGCCGCGCCAGGCTTGGACGGCATCGGACACGCTCCTCCCGGTGTGGAAACATCGCCAACGCGGGGGTTCCCCGCGAGAGCGACTTTCCGGTAATCGCTCGACCGATACAAGCGGTCGGCGCCTGGTGCACCCCAAAAATGACACACCGGCGCCAATTAAGCGTCAGATTCCTACCACCAGGGCTGTGGTTGCGGGGCATCCCGGCCCGCCCTAACCTCCCGACGACCGCTTTGGCTGGTGGTACCGTGCGCCTGCGATCCGCGATTTCAGACCGAATTTCAACCGCCGCCGGCGCGGCGCTCTGGGTCTTCCTGTCGGCCCTCAGCCTCGCCGGGGCACCGGCCGCCGCGTCCCAGCTCTTCACCCTCTCCGACTTCGCCTTCGAGGATGGCTCGATCCTGCCCGATCTGCGCATCGCCTACGACACGCAGGGAACGCTCTCGCCGGGACGTGACAACGCGATCCTCCTGATGCCCGGGGCAACCGGCGACCGCCACGCCTTCGATGCGTTGATCGGGCCGGGCAAGATGTATGATACCGACCGCTATTTCGTCATCGCGATCGACCCGGTCGGGGGCGGCGAGTCAGCCTCGCCGGCGGATGGGCTGGGGCAGGATTTTCCCCGCTATAGGATCCGCGACATGATGGAGGCGCAGCACGCCCTGGTGTCGAAGGGGCTGGGAATCGCGCGGCTGCGGGCGCTCGTCGGCATGTCGATGGGGTCTTTCGTCGCCCTCGAATGGGGCATCCATCATCCCCAATCGGTGGCCAGCCTCATCCTGCTCGCACCCAGCCCGAAGGCCGATGCGAGCTTCCGGCTGACGATCGACCTGATCAGCGCGACGATCGCGCTCGATCCCGAATGGCAGGGCGGGCGCTATGCGCATAACCCGGTCGAAGGCCTGCGCCATGCGGGCATGCTGTTTTATCCGTGGGCGGTGTCGGCCGCCTATCTCGAGCGCATCGCGCCGCGCGCCCTCGCGCAGGAACTCGAGGCGGCGACACGCAGCTTTGCCGCGTGGGACGCGAATGCGCTGGTCCTGCGGTTTGCCGCCTACCGCGCGCATGATGTTGCCGCGCCCTATGACGGCGACATGAGGGCGGCGCTGGCGCGGGTCACGGCGCCGACGCTGTTGTTGCCGAGCGCCAGCGACCGCCTCGTCGGCGGGGACGGCGCACGGCGCATCCAGAGCGGCATTGCGCGCGGAACCTACGCCGAGATCCCCTCCGATCTCGGCCATCGCGCGGTCCGCGCGCTGCCCGGCACTCCGGCGGGCGACTTCATCGATCGGCAGATCCGCGGCTTCCTCGCGACCGTGGCAACCGGTATCGGGGATTGATCAGCGGGCGGCGGCGTGGCTGCTGATCAGGCGGAGCGCGCTGCTCCGGGTTCCGCCCAGGCGCGCCAGCATCGGCCGCGACGCCTCGCCGGCCGCCTTGACCCCGATATCGGACAGCTTGGCCGAGCCTTCGATCACCGCTTCGACCCCGCGCCGGGCCAGCCCCGCATTGATATCAACGGCTTGGGAGAAGGTCCTTGCCCCTAACAGGGCGATGGCGGCGTCGGAAGCGGCCGCGATGCCCGACCGGGTCATTCCGGCAATCTCGACCGCGATCGCCTCGAAGCCGCGGGCGAGCGCGGCCTGCGCTTCGGCGAATGCGGTCCACGGATGGTCAGCGGACCACGAATCGTCGGGCGACCCGGGCGAATCGGCCAGCGAATTGGCGGTTGCGGACACCATCGCCGCCGCGAGTGGTGCCGCTGCTTCCGGCGTAGCCGAAACAACCTGCGGCACGGTCGGGGCCTCTGGAACAGTCGCCCCGGGCACCATCGCCGCCGGGACCACCGGGGCGGTCCCGCCCGGCGCCGGTTCCCCTGGGGAAATGCCGCTGCGTCCGGGTTCGCGCGCGGTGCG
>DATCQF010000117.1:0-4619 GCA_036569735.1 Allostellaceae bacterium
ATCGTACCAGGCCGCCTGACCGGTGATCGGATCGGCGTTCATGCCGCCATTGCCGGCCCCATCGCCCTTTGGCTCCGGTAGCATTTCGGTGATCAGATGGTTCAACAAAAACCCCCGGGCAGATTCGGGCGAGTCGGCGGCGAGGTTCCACGCGCCGCTGCGCTTGCCGATCGCGTTCCAGGTCCACACCGTGTCGGGGTTGACCCCGTCCATCACCTTGAGCTGGGCCTCGATGCGCCCGGCATGGCTCGTTACCCACACCCAATCGTCGTCGGCGAGGCCGAGCCCGCGCGCCGTGACGCGGTTCATGAACAGGCGGTTCTGGCCGAGGATCTGGCGCAGCCAGGCATTGTGCGAGTGCCAGGAATGGTACATCTGCATCGGCCGCTGGGTGACCGCGTGCAGCGGGAAGGCGGCGGGGTCGATGCGCGCCTCCTCGAACGGCGCGTACCAGAACGGCAGCGGGTCGAAATAGGTCTCGATCCGCGCCCGGTCCTTCTCCGGCGGCACGACCGGCCCGTGCCCCTGCGCGGCGAGGCGAAAGCGCTGCAGCGGCTCGACATAGAGCTGCAGGATGATCGGCTCGGCCGCGGGGATGAGGCCCATCGCCACGGCGTTTTCGAGATAGGCCTTGTTGGCGTGCTTATAAAAAAGCTGCTCGGGCGGGAGCTGGTATCTCCAGAAGCAGCCATTGGCGACGTAGCGATCGAGCTGCGCCGGGTTGGGCGCGCCCTTGCCGCTCGCCTCGCCGTTTTCGCCGCGCCAGCCGGCGAGCGGCCCGATGCCGGGGCTGCGTTCATGCAGGGCGATATAGTCCTTGTAGCCGGCGGGAAACCGCGGCGCGCCAGTCGCGTCGACAAAGGCGGGGAGGCCAAGCCTTGCGCCCAATTCGATCAGCACGTCCTGGAACGGCCGCACGTCGCGATCGGGTGCGATGATCGGCTGGCGGATCGAATCGGCCGGGCCCTCGACGCTGCTGATCGGCCGGTCGAGCAGCGAGATGCAATCCCAGCGTTCGAGATAGGTCGTGTCGGGGAGGATCAGATCGGCATAGGGCACGGTCTCGGAGTAAAAGGCGTCGGAATAGATGATCCGCGGGATCCTGTATTCGCCGGTGGCCGGGTCCTTGTCGGTCAGCATGCGCATCGTCTCGGTGGTGTTCATCGCCGAGTTCCACGCCATGTTGGCCATGTACATGAAGAGCGTGTCGATTCTGTAGGGGTCGCCCTTCCAGGCGTTGCGGATCACCATCTGCATGAGGCCATGCGCGGCGATCGGCGCCTCCCAGGAAAACGCCTTGTCGATGCGCGCCGGCTCGCCATTGTCGTCGAGCAGCAGGTCCTCCGGGGCGAGGACATAGCCGAGCGGCGCTCCGGCGAGGGGCTTCCCGGCGGCGACCTGACCGGGTTTTCCGGCCGGTTTGGGGCCCGGTGGGGCGGGCTTGGGATAGGGCGATTTGTAGCGCCAGCCGCCGGGCACATCGATCGTCCCGATCAGGATCTGCAAGAGATGCAGGGCGCGGCAGGTCTGGAACCCGTTCGAATGAGCCGAGATGCCGCGCATCGCATGGATCGATACCGGCCGCCCGCGCATCGTCGCGTGGCTGCGCCCCGCCCAATCGGTCCACTTCTGGGCGATCTCGATCTCCTCTTCGAACGCGACCCGGGCGATCTCGGCGGCGAGGCCGCGGATCCGCTCCGCGGGAATGCCGCAGGTCGCCGCGACCGCGTCCGGTGCGTAGCGCGGGTCGAGATAGCGCTCTGCGAGCAGCTGAAACACCGGCACCGCGCGGCGCCCATTGGGCAGGGTCGCGTCGCCAACGACCCGCGCCTCGACCCCAGTTTCTAAGGCGCTCGTGAGACCGCCCGCGGCATCGAGCACCAAGGGCTCACCGGCCGCATTGCGCGCGAAGAGGCCGTCATCGGCGGCGCCCGGGGCCTGGATCACCAGCCAGGCGGCGTTGGTGTAGCGGCCGAGATAAGCGAAATCGATTTTGTCGGCGCGCAACAGCTCGTGGATCAACGAGAGGACAAATAGCCCGTCGGTGCCGGGCCGGATGCCGATCCATTCGTCGGCGATCGCCGAATAGCCCGTGCGCACCGGGTTGACCGAGATGAATTTGGCGCCGCGCCGGCGCAGCCCGGAGAGGGCGATCTTGATCGGGTTCGAATCGTGGTCCTCGGCGACCCCGAACATCATGAACAGGCGGGTGCGCTCCCAATCCGGCTCGCCGAACTCCCAGAAGCTGCCGCCGATCGTGTACATCCCCGCCGCGGCCATGTTGACCGAACAAAACCCGCCATGCGCGGCAAAATTGGGGGTGCCGAATTGCGTCGCCCAGAACCCGGTCAAGGATTGGCTCTGGTCGCGGCCGGTAAAGAAGGCGAGCTTTTTCGGGTCGTCCGCGCGGATCCGCGACAGCCAAAGGAGTGCCGTTTCGATCGCCTCGTCCCATTCGATCTCGCGGAATTCGCCGGAGCCGCGCTCGCCGACCCGCATTAAGGGCTTCGTCAATTTTGCCGGCGACTGCTGCTGCATGATCCCGGAGGCGCCCTTGCCGCAAATGACGCCGCGGTTGACCGGGTGCTTCGGGTTGCCCTCGATGTAGCGGATCGCGCCGTCCTTCAGGTGCACCTTGATGCCGCACCGGCAGGCGCACATGTAGCAGGTGGTGTATTTGACCTCGTCGGAAATTCTCGGCGAAGTGTCGATCGCCTCCTTGGGCGACCAATAGTCATGCCAGCGTTCGAAAAAGTTCATCGCACCCGTCTTCCGCCGTTACGCCTGATGTGGACCTGATCGGGGTTCGACAACGCCGATCACGGCTGCTTTGCCTCGACCGGTTGGGCCGTTACCTCGGGCGTGCTGTCGACCGGCATGCCGGCCTCACGATAAAACCGCGCGGCGCCGGGATGCAGCGGGACCGAAAGCCCGTCGAGCGCCTGCTCGGGCCGGATACGCTTGCCGATCGGGTCGAGGGAGGCAAACAACTTTGCCGTTACCGGATGCCACAATGACCGGGTTATCGCATAAACCAGATCGGAATCGATGTCGGCGTTGACCAGCCACAACGCCGAAAAGCCGAGCGAGGGGGTGTCGACATCGATGCCGGGATAGCTGCCGCCCGGAATTTTCGTGAGGTAGTAGAAGCTGAAAACTTTCCTCAACGCGTCGACGGTCTCCCCCTCGATCGGCACCAGCCGGATCGGCAAGGAAGCGGCCAGGTCGCGAATCGCCGGAACGGGGTAGCCGCCCACCAGGAAAAACGCATCGAGGGTCCCGGCCTTGAGCTCCTCGGCAGCCGGGCCCGGCCGCAGGTTTTTGCGCGTGATCTTCTTGTCGTCAAGCCCGGCCGCCGTGAGGAGGACCGCGGCGTCGGCAGCGCTGCCCGAGCCCGCCTCGCCGACCGAGACGGTTTTCCCCGCAAGATCGGCGAGCGATTGGATCGGGCTGTCCGCCCGGACGACGAGGTGGGCGGCTGCAGGAAACAGGCTGGCGATCGCCCGCAGCCGCTGCAGCGTGCCCATTTCGGCGAACAACTTGACCCCCCGATACGCCCAACCCGCCAGATCGGCCTGTGCGAACCCGGATTCGATCTGGCCGGAGTTTATCAGGCGGAGGTTCTCGATCGAGCCGGGCGTCGCCTGGGCGACCGCCACCAGCCCGCGCACGCCGCAACTGCCGCCACGCTCGCACGGCGGCCCCTCGGCGGGGCTTGAGATCGCCCCCGCGATGAGGCCGCCGATCTCGAAAAAGCTGCCGCCGGTCGCCGCCGTCCCGATGCGAAAAAACCGCGGCTCCTGCGCCAGTGCCGCCGCGCCAAGCCAAATCCCGCAAAGCCCGGCCGCAAAAAAGAAACTGGCGCAGACGAGGCCGCGCCAGCGATGCCACACAACCCTCGTCTCACGGGGTGAGACAGCCATGGACGATGACACCATGCCTCGCCGCCGATTGCAACCCGGCTGTCGCGATTTTGGCGCGGTCTGGAGTGGTCTTTCGATGCCGATCAGGCTCGGGTAGGCTCGGGGCCGGCCGCACCGGGAGGCGTTGATGACCCAGACCACCGAACCCGTTGATCTGCGCTCGGATACCGTGACCCGGCCCTCGCCCGGCATGCGGCGCGCGATGGCCGAGGCGCCGGTCGGCGATGACCAGTACAGCGAGGACCCTTCCGTCAATCGGCTGCAGGAGCGCATCGCGGGGCTCCTCGGCAAGGAGGCCGCGCTGTTCGTGCCGAGCGGCACGATGGCGAACCAGGTCGCCCTCAAATTGCTGACCCGCCCGGGCGACGAGGTGATTGTCGGCCACGAGGCCCACATGATGTGGCACGAATCGGGCGCCGGGGCGGCCAATTCGGGGGTCCTCTTTAGCGCCATCGGCCGGGGCGGTCTGTTCACCGCCGAGGATTTCCGCGCCGCGTGCAAGCTGCCGGGGCATATCGTCCTGCCGCCGACCGGGCTCGTCGCGATCGAAAACACGCACAATCTCGGCGGCGGCGTCGTCTTCCCGCAGAAGGACGCGGTGGAAATTTGCGCCGCCGCGCGCGCCGCCGGGGTCGCCTCCTATCTCGACGGTGCGCGCCTCTTCAACGCCTCGGCCGCCTCAGGCATGGACCTGGC
>DATCQF010000118.1:0-16857 GCA_036569735.1 Allostellaceae bacterium
CCTTGGTGGCATTGATCTGCGAGCCGCCCGACAGGGTGTACCCGCCCACGACATCGAGGTGGCCGGTGTTGAGGATCGCCCCGCCGACCAGCGACACGGCTTGCGCCGAGGAAGAATTCACCGCGATGTCGCAATTGATAAAATTGGCGGTGGTGGTGCCGTTCAGCGACAGCGTACCGTCGGCGGCGGTATCGAGCGCCAGCACGCAGGCGCCGAAGCCGGTGGTGTGCGCGACCGCGCGCGCTTGCACGACGAACGGGCCGGAATATACCACCTTGACCAGCGCCAGGGTTTGCGGCTGGGTAATCAGCACTTCGACGGCGTTGCTCGCACCGGCGTAATTGCCGGTCAGTGGCGGGCTGTTGACCACGACGGAGGTGTCATTCACGCCATTGACAAAACCCGCGGCGGCGGCCTGCGCGAAGGCTTCGGACTTGAAGTCGGCCGGGAACCCGCGGGTGCGCGCGCTGACCGCCGCGAGCACTCCGGCATCGGCGGCCGACTGCATATGGCGCGAGGTCGAGAGCAGGAGCACGATTTCAGTGCCGAGCGAGGCAAAGCCGATGATCGCGATCAGCATCAGTGCGACCTGGATCGCGACGGCGCCGCGGCGTCCCTCGTCGCGCGGGCAAAAAAGCGAGCGGATCAAGTGCAACCGGCTCATTCGAAGCCGAACCCGTGCCGGCGGAACAGCGCGATACAGGCATCGACCGCTTCCGGGTCGTAGAGGCCGCCCTTCCCGTTCTCGATTTCCGCCAGCGCCGCATCGATGCCGAGCGCCGGGCGGTACGGCCGGTGCGACATCATCGCCTCGACGACATCGGCGACGGAAATGATCCTGGCCTCGAGGAGGATCGCCTCGCCCTTGAGGCCCTGCGGATAGCCCGACCCGTCGCGCCGCTCGTGGTGCTGGCGCACCATGTCGGCGATCGGCCACGGGAAATCGACGCCCTTGACGATGTCGTAGCCCGCCTCGGCATGGCCCTGGATCAGCTGGTATTCGAGCTTGGAAATCTTGCCGGGCTTGTTGAGGATCTCGGACGGGATGTTGATCTTGCCGACATCGTGGATGATGCCGGCGAGATAGAGCCCCTGGATCTGATGCTCGGGCAGCGCCATCTGGCGCGCCATCGCAACGGCGAGCCGTGCGACGCGCTGCTGGTGGCCAGAGGTGTAGGGATCGCGCATCGCGACTGTATTGGCGATCGCGCCGACGGTGGCTTCGAGGCTTGTCCGCCAACGCTGGTTCAGCGCCTCGTGCGCGGTGTGCTCGCGCAGCGAACGAATGCCGAAGGCGAGATCGTCGGCGAGTTCCTGGAGGAGCTTCAATTCGTCGGTATCGAAGGCGTCGGTTTCGGCCGAATAGATCATCAGCGCGGCGAAGACCCCCGCTGCATTCTTGAGCGGCAAGACGACAGAGGACCTAAACCCGCTCTCGCTGGCCGCGTCCTGCCACGGCGTCATGCGCGGTCGGCTCCCAGGTTTTGGGTGACCTGCGCCTTGCCGGTCCTGATCGCCCGGCCGTGCGGGCCGCGCCCGCGCGCCTCATCCGCCCAGGTAATCCACGCGGTTTCGAGGTACTGGCCGACTTCACCCGCCCAGGCGACGGGCGTCACTGACTTTGCCGCGTCCTCCTGGGGTATGCCGACCCAGGCCATGCGGTAGCCGCCGGTCTCGACGATGACGCGGCACATTTCGGTCAGCAGTTCCGCTTCGCTGGCGGCACGCACCAGTGCTTCATTGCCGCGGCTGAGTGTCCGCAGGGTACGGTTGAGCCGTTGCAGTGTGCGCTCAGCCGCCTTGCGCTCGGTGATGTCGATGAAACTGGCGCGCAACAGCCGCTGGCCCGGCGACGGCATCTGGACCAGCGTGATCTGGCACAGCCGCTCCTGCCCGAGACCGTTGAGTATGCGCCGCTCGTAGATCAGTTCCTCACCGGCCAAGGCGCTGGCGTTGTGTTCGGCGAAAGACCGCGCGACCGGCCGTGCGTCGGGTTGTTCGGGCGCGTAGAAATGCTGTGGCCCGTGCTTGACAATCTCGTCCCGAGAGCAGCCGAACAGCCGTTCGGCGGCCTTGTTCGCGGAGATCAGGCGGTCCTGATCGACGTTGTAGAGCAGGATCGCGTCGGGGGCCTCCTCGATCACCAGCCGGAAACGCTCCTGGCTGGTCCGCAGGTCTTCCTCGGCCCGCTTGCGTTCGGTGATGTCCTGGCTGGCCTGGCCGGTTTCGTCGCAAGAGATTTCGCCGCGCGACTGGATGATCCGCTCTGTCTTGTCCGGCGTCAGGATGCGAAATTCGGCGTCGAACGGCTGGTTCAGCGCGACGCTCGCATCGATTGCCTGCTGCACGCGCGCCCGGTCGTCGGGATGAATGCAGTCGACGAAACGGGGAACGCTCGGGAGAAACTCGCCGGGCACCAGCCCGAACATCCGATAGGTTTCCTCCGACCAGACAATCGTGCCGGTGGCAATGTCCCAATCGAAGCCACCGATATGGGCGATGCGCTCCGCCGTCTGCAGCAAGCTATTGGTGGCGCGCAACGCCCGTTCGGCGGCCTCGCGGGCACGGACGCCGTGTTCGACCGAGATCGCCCGCTCCACCGCGGCGGGGAGGCGCGCCAGGTTGCCTTTGAGCACATAATCGGCCGCGCCGGCCTTCAGCAAGGCGACCGCGCCTTCGTCGCCCAAGACGCCGCTGACGATGACGACCGGCATTTCGGGGTGGACGTGCCGGACATGCGCCACCGCCTCGGTGCCGTTGAACCCGGGCAGCCGGTAATCGCTCAGCACAATATCGGGCGCGAAGGTTTCGAGCGCCTCGATGAAGCCGGCCCGGTTGTCGACCCGCCGTGCGGTGAAATTGAGCCCCGCCTTGCGCAACGCGCGCTGCATCAGTTCCGCGTCGGTCGGCTCGTCCTCGAGGATGAGGATTTTCAGCGCGTGCGCGCTCGCGGTCGGTGCCGGCTCCGAGACCGGGCCGGGCGAAGCTGGCGGGGGCCTGTCCAGCACCAATACGTCATCGGCACCGCCCAAGCGCGGGTCACTGGGAGGCATTGGCCACACCGCCCATGTGTCGGCCGCCAGCGCCGAGCAGGATGCCATTGCCCGCTCCGCCCTTCGGCAGAAAGGGAGGCGGACTCACGCCAGCCACATCGGCGATGCGCCGGTCCGACAGGTGCGCCCAGCGCTCGCGCAGATCCGCTGAAAAGGCTCGTGCCATTTGCGACTTTCAACACTGTGCAGCGTTTCGATCGGGCTCGATCAGGCAGTCGCCTCGAGCTTCCAGGGCGACGTCAGCAACCAGTTCTTGAGCGGCCCGCAGGCCTGCGGCTTGCAGATGAAATAGCCCTGGGCCTCGTCGCAGCCGAGGGCGGCGAGGGCGTCGAGCGTCTCCTGTGTTTCCACGCCTTCCGCCACGACCGAGAGGCCGAGGTTGTGGCCAAGCTCGATCACCGCGCGCACGATGACAGCGTCTTTCTTGTCGGCCAGCATTCCCATGACAAAGGACTTGTCGATTTTTATCTCGTCGATCGGCAGGCGCTTGATGATGGCGAGCGATGTGTACCCGGTGCCGAAATCGTCGATCGAAACGCCGACGCCGATGCGGCTCAAAATCGTCAGGGTTTCTTTGGCGCGCTCGGGGCTCAGCATAATGGCGCTCTCGGTGACTTCCAGCATCAACTGCTCCGGCCCGGCGCCGGTGTCCGTGAGCGCACCCTCGATCATTTCCAAGAGGTCCGGGGCGTGTAGCGAGCGTGCCGAGAGGTTGACGCTGACCCGCAGCCGAGTGCCCTGGCGGCGCATGGTGTGGCACCGGTTCAGCGCTTCGTACAACACCCAGCGGGTCAACGGGCCGATGATCCCGGTCAGTTCCGCGGCCCCGATAAATTCATCGGGCATCAGTAAGCCGCGGCTCGGGTGCGGCCAGCGCACCAGCGCCTCGGTGGCAACGATGCGGCCGGTTTTGATCGCCATCTTCGGCTGGAAATGAAGCATAAGCCGGCGTTGCTCGACCGCGTGGCGCAGCTCCGCCATGAGCCCGAGCCGCTCAGGACTGCGGCGGTTCAATTCCGGCGCGTAGATGGCGTATCGCGTCGCTGTCCGCTTGGCGCGGAACAATGCGATGTCCGCCCATTGCAGCAGCGTGTCCACATCGGCGGCATGGTCGGGCGCGAGCGCGACGCCGATGCTGACCTCGACGGCAATCGGAATGCCGCCGATCATAAACGGCGCATCCAGAAAGCCCGTCAGGTTCCTGATAACCTCCGTCACGTCACCACCCTGCGGCAGCAGGATGCCGAACTCGTCGCCGCCGAGCCGTGCCACCACGTCGACCGCGGGCAGCACGCCGCGCAAGCGCAGGCCGACCTGCAGCAAGTCGTCGCCGCGCCCGCGCCCGAGCGTGTTGTTGACCTCCCTGAAGCGGTCGATATCGACGATGAGCAGCGCCGGCAGGCGGCTGTTGTCACGCGCCGCCGCGATGGTTTGTTGCGCGTGCTCGGTGAACCGCGCGCGGTTGGGCATGCCGGTGACGGGGTCGGTATAGGCCAGGCGGTGGACGGCTTCCTCCGCCGCCCGGCGTTCCTGCCGCATCTGCGCTTCGCGCAGCTCGCGCTCGACCGCGGGCACCAGCCGGTTCAAATTGTCTTTGAGGACGTAATCGTGCGCGCCGGCCCGCATGGCGATCACCGCGCGGTCCTCGGAGATCGTGCCGGAGACGATGATGAACGGCAGATCGAGCCCGGTATTCTTCATCAGCGCCAAGGCATCGAAGGCGTTGAAGTGCGGCATGGTGTAATCGGAGAACACGATGTCCCACGGACGACCGGCCAGTTCGGCGCTCATCGCGTCCGGCGTCTCGACCCGGACATGCGCTGGCTCGTAACCCCCGCGCCTGAGTTGGCGCAGCAGCAGTTCGGCGTCGTCCTCCGAATCCTCGACGAGCAATGCGCGCAGCGGGGTTGCCATCACACACTCAAAGCGGTGGCTTGTTGACGAGGAGCCAGTAGAGCCCGAGCTGCGCCACCGCACTGGCGAATTCATCGAACTCGACCGGTTTGCTGACATAGCCGTTGGCGCCGAGCCGGTAGCCTTCGGCAACGTCGCGGTCCTCTTTGGAGGAAGAGAGAATGACAACCGGAAGGGTTTTCGTCCCTTCATCGGCCCTGATCTGGCGCAGCACCTCCAGACCATCGACCTTGGGCAGCCGCAGATCGAGCAGCACCACTTTAGGCGGGTTAAATTTGTCGCGGCCGCTAAAGCTGCCGCGGGCAAAGAGGAAATCGAGCGCCTCCGCGCCATCCCCGACCCAAAACAGGCTATTGGTCAGGTGGTGCTTTTTCAATGCGCGGATGCACAATTCGGCATCGGTCGCATTGTCCTCGACCAAGAGGATTTCAACCGGTTCGTTTGCCGCGTTCATGACCTGTCCCCTTTCGCGGGCAGCGCAAAATAAAATACCGCCCCCTCGCCGACCTTGCCCTCGGCCCACACCCGGCCGCCATGCCGGGCGACGATCCGCTTGACGATGGCGAGCCCGATCCCGGTGCCGGGAAACTCCAGGCCATGCAGCCGCTGGAACACGCCGAACAGCTTGTCGGCGTATTGCATGTCGAAGCCGACCCCGGTATCGCGCACGAAGTAGATCGTCTCGCCGGCGCCGGCAGTGGCGCCAATTTCGATCCGGGCGTCGGGCTTCGGCGTCGTGTACTTGATCGCGTTGTCGAGCAGGTTCATCCAGACGCGCTGCAGCATGGCCCTATCGCCATGCGCGTCCGGCAGGGTCCCGATATCGATCGCCAGTTCGCGGCCGGCCAAGGCAGGCGCCAGTTCGTCGGTGAGGGTACGGCGGACCAAAGCCGCCATATCGACCGGCTCCGCCTTGATGACGAGGCGGCCAAGACGCGAGAACTGCAGGATGTCGTCGATCAGGCGGCTCATCCTGCGGGTGCCGTCGCGCACCACGTTGAGCACGCGCTGTCCCTCGGTGTCGAGCTTGTCGCTATATTCTTCGAGGAGGATGCGCGAAAAGCCGTCGATCGCCCGCAATGGCGTGCGCAAATCGTGCGACACTGAATAGGAGAATTCCTCGAGATCCTTGTTTGCCGCCTCGAGTTGCGCCGTCCGGTCGTGGACGCGTTGCTCCAGGGTCGCGTTGACCTGCCGGACTTCGGCTTCGGCGTGCGTGCGCCGTCTGCCTTCGACGTCGTAATCCTCCAGGATGTTCAGCACGGCCCGCTGCGTGACCTCAAGGCGGGTTTTCTCGTCGCCGAAATCCGCCAGGATGTTGAGTGCGGCCGCTTGCGTATCGCGCATGCGCGCTTTTTCCTCGGTCAGATCGCCGAGGATGTTCAGCATGGCCCTGGGGTAATCGTCGGGCGGCTGACCTCCCGGATCCGTTTCCAGTGGTGCAAACGCGCGCATCAAATCGCCCGCTCGACAGGCACGAGCTTGTGCAGGTCGGCGATCTCTCTCTTGAGTTCGATCATTTTCAGTTCACGTCCAACCGTGAGCTTCTGGAACCGTTCCAGTTCGCCCAGCCTTTCCATTTCGTTGTTGCGCTGATCGGCCACTTCGTCCTCCGCCTTTTTCTGGGCGGTGACGTCGCGCGCGGCGGCGAACACGCCGAGCACGCTGCCCTGCGCATCGCGATAGACCGACGCGTTGTAGAGGACGTCGGTCAGGCGGCCGTCGTGGCGCCGGATGGTCAGCGGGTAGTCGGTGACAAAACCCTTCTCGAAGACCTCGCGATAGCCGCTGCGGGCCTTCTCCGGCTCGGTGAAATAGTTCGAGAAATCGGCGCCGATCAGGGTTTCGCGCGGCGCGCCGGTGACCTTGGCGGTGGCCTCGTTGACGTCGGTGATCTTGCCTTCCGGGCTGATCGTCACGAGGGGATCGAGGCTGGCCTCGATCAGGCTTCTGGCGTATTGCGACGCCGACCGCAGTTTCTCCTCGGCCTGCTTCTTCTCGGAGATGTCGGTGCTCATCAAGAGATACCCGATCGGGTGGCCCGAGGTATCGTCGCGGCGCGTCACGACCACACTGGCGGCGAAACGCGACCCATCCTCGCGCACCCGGACGAACTCGCCCTCCGCCATCCCCTCGTCGTGCGCCTGGTAGAACAAACGGTCCACCGCGCCCGACTGGAGGTCCTCGGGGGTGTGCAGGATGTTCGAGTTACGGCCCATGATATCTCCGGCGGCGTAGCCGTAATTGCGGTGGGCGCCCTCGTTCCACGACAGAATGCGATGCTCGAGGTCCTTGCCGATGATTGAGTACTTGGTCGAACTCTGCAGGATGTTGTCGAGAAAGTTCTTGGTCTCGGCGAATTCGCGCATGACGCGCCGGGATTCAGTGACGTCGCGCGCGGCGGCGAACACGCCGAGCACGTTGCCCTGCGCATCGCGGTAGACCGACGCGGTGTAGAGGACGTCGGTCAGATGACCGTCGCGGTCCCGGATCGTCAACGGGTAGTCGGTGACAAAGCCCTTTTCGAAAACCTCGCGATAGCCGATACGGGCCTTCTCCGGCTCGGTGAAATAATCCGAAAAATCGGTGCCGATCAAGGTTTCGCGCAGTACGCCCGTCACCTTGGCGGTCGCCTCGTTGACGTCGGTGATCTTGCCTTCCGGGCTGATCGTCACGAGAGGGTCGAGGCTCGCCTCGATCAGGCTTCTGGCGTATTGTGACGCCTGTTTTTGCAGCGTGACATCGCGCGCGGCGGCAAACACGCCCAGCACATTGCGCTGCGCGTCGCGGTAGACCGAGGCGTTGTAGAGCACGTCCGTCAGGTTGCCGTCGCGGTGCCGGATGGTCAGCGGGTAGTCGGTGACAAAGCCCTTGTCGAAGACCTCGCGATAGCCGATGCGGGCCTTTTCCGGCTCCGTGAAATAATCCGAGAAATCGGTGCCGATCAGGGTTTCGCGCGGCACGCCGGTGACCTTGGCGGTCGCTTCGTTGACGTCGGTGATCTTGCCCTCCGCGCTGATCGTCACGAGAGGGTCGAGGCTCGCCTCGATCAGGCTTCTGGCGTATTGCGACGCCTGTTTTTGCAGCGTCACATCGCGCGCGGCGGCGAACACGCCCAGCACATTGTTATGTGAGTCGCGGTAGAGCGAGGCGTTGTAAAGGACGTCGGTCAGATTGCCGTCGCGGTGCCGAATTGTCAGCGGGTAGTCGGTCACAAAGCCCTTGTCGAAGACCTCGCGATAGCCGCTGCGGGCCTTTTCCGGCGCGGTGAAATAATCCGAAAAATCGGTGCCGATCAGGGTTTCGCGCGGTACGCCGGTCACCTTGACGGTGGCCTCGTTGACGTCGGTGATCTTGCCCTCCGGGCTGATCGTCACGAGGGGGTCGAGGCTGGCCTCGATCAGGCTTCTGGCGTATTCCGACGAGCGCTTCGCTTCGGTCGTCTCAGTCGGTAACGCCTTAATTTTTTGCACTCGCGACATCGCATTCTCCTGTCGGCGCCCCGACCCCGGCCGGTGGCAGGGCGACGCAATAATAAAACGTGCCGTTTTTCGCGGCAGGCTTGGTCCAGATGCGGCTCGCCGCGGCGCTCAAAGATGCGGCGCACCGCCATCGGACGGATTAGGCGTGATCGCCGCGCCAGGCGCCGTGCGACCGGTCTACACCGTGCGAGCACCGTGGGGCCATAGGAGCATCTTTTAATTGATTTATGTCAATATAAACAAATTTTGCGGGAATTTTTCTCTCCCTCTAGCGCACACCTCTAACGGGCGAGCCGGGCACCGTCGAGACCCGGCTGTTTCGGGCGCTGTCGTCGTGCGCGGTGCTAAGGCACCTGTTTCTGCCCGGTCTCCGAGGCGCGCACGATCGCGTCGATCAGGCGATGCCGGGTGACGGCCGCATCGAACCCGGGGCTGGCGGGCTTGCCGTCCCGGATGCGCTCGGCCAGCTTTGCGTAAAGCTGGGCGACATTGTAGGGAGATTCCCGCGGCGTTGCGTCCGGGACCCACCGGTATTTCGCCGGGATCGGCAGATCGGCAAGTTCCTTCGCGGCGCCTTGTGCGCCTTGCAATCTCAGTTCCTGGCGCTGCATCGAGGCGCGCGCGGTGGCGCCAAGCACGAGGTCGCCCTGGTCGCCGTGGATCTCGAACAGGAACTCGGTGCCGCGCGCCATGCCGCCGCGGATCTGGAACGACACGACCGCGCCATCCGCGACCTGGCCCCCGACAATGCCGTTGACGACGAGCTGGTCGGGCGAGGTCTTGGCGATCAGCCCGCCGGCATCCTCGGAGTAGATGCGGTCGCGCTGGCTGAGGGCAAACGCGGTGAGCTCGCGGAATTCGCCGAGGCAATGGCACAAGGCATCGATCTGATGCCCGCCGGTGATCGTCATGAGGTTGGCGCCGTTGGCGCGGTCGGCCTGGTATGAGCGGTCGATCGTGGCGCCCCAGTTCGGGGCGCAGCCGATCATCGTCGCCGTCAGCACCCGGCCGACATAGCCCTCGGCGACGAGGTCCTTGACGTAATTGATCGCCGGCGACATCTGGCCCTGCAGCCCGACCGCATGCCGAACGCCTTTCTTTTCGGCTGCATCGAGCATGGCCAAGGCCTCGGCGGTGTCGCGGCCGAGCGGCCATTCGCAATAGACGTGCTTGCCGGCCTCGATCGCGGCCATCACCGGGCGGTAATGGTCGGGCACCTTGACGCTGACCGTGACGAGATCGACATGCGCGTGGCGCGCCAGCTTTTCCGGATCGGAAAACGCCAGCGGGACCCCGTAATGCCGCGCCGCGGCCTCGGCGGATTCCTGGCGCGCGGTACACACCGCGGCGATCTCGAACTGGGGCAGCGCGCGCAACGCCGGGATATGGGCAATCGAGGCAAAACCCCGGTTCGCGCTGGCCCCGACGATCCCGACGCGAATTTTGCTGCTCGCCGCCATGAAATCCTCCGTTGGTGTCCGGTCAATCCAGCCCGGTGCGAGCCCCCTATGGCGCAGAATGGCGCGCGCCGATCAACCCCCGCCGTCAATGCCGCCTGGCGATGAACTCGGCCTTCGCGATGACGCGGTGCAGCGCGAGCCTTTGATGGACACTCAGCGGTCGCCGCGCGCGCCCGGCGAGCAGCTCGCCGCGTTGCGAGATCGAGAGCCCTCCCCGAGCCAAAAAATCCTGCAGCCGAAGCAGCAGGCGATCGAGGTTGTGGCCATCGAGCGTCCAGTTGCGCACCGGCCCGCTGTCGAGATGAATAAAACCGGAATACGGGTACCAGCCGACGCCGCCGCGCTGCATCGCCCGCGCCGCCTGCATCGCATCCTCCAGCCGCGCTCCCAGATGGACGTCGATGGCGCGGCCGTAGATGTGCTGGCTGTTGTCGGCGACGCCGAAGGTGGTGCGCGCCAGCATCGCATTGGTCTCGCGCGTGCGATAGGCCGACAGCACGGTCGCTTGCGTGGCGCCGACCCCATCCATTACCGCGGCGAGGAAATCGATGACCCCGACATCGATCGCAATCCGCTCGCCGGAATGGTGGTCGCGCAGGAAGAACGACAGCTCTTCCATCGCGAGCGCGATCGGCCCGAGATCGTCGCGATAGGGGCCATCGAAGCTTTCGCCGGTATGGGCGTTGAACAATTTGAGCCGGCGCAACGCCGGCGCGGCCGGCGCCGCGCGTGCCGGCCAAGGCGTTGCCAGCAAACCGGTTGCCAGCGCCAGGAACAATCGTCGATCCATCGGCCCGGCATTAAAGAGTAAGGCAACGTGAAAGGGAAGACCGCAAATGACAGTAAGGTTTACTTGTGCCGCCGGGCGCCGACAAACACAAAATCTTGGTTCCTGGTGCGGTCCGCGATGGTAAATGAGCGTCCGCTGGCGGCCATGTACAGGAGCTTCATTTCTTGTACGTTGTGCGGAGGGGACCCGATACGGCTGAAGGCGGCGATTCCTTCCGCGCCAGCATCGGGATTCGCCGACCCCGATGTTCGCGGATCAGCCGCTCGATCGTTCAGAGCAAAGCCGGCCGGAACAGCCAGACAGCCCAGATCGCCAGGGCGAGAAAAGGCCCGAACGGTACCGCCGAATGGGCGTGCAGCCGGATCCCGAAGAGGCGCAGCGCGCCGACCGTGACGAGCGCGAGGAGCGCCGCGGCGAGGATCACCTGCGGCACGGCGCTCACCCCGACCCAGGCGCCGCCCGCACCCAAGAGCTTTGCGTCGCCCCGTCCGAGCCCCTCCTGGCCGCGCACCGCCCGGTAGGCCGCCGCGACCCCGCGCAATACCGCATAGCCGAAAGCGGCGCCGAGCGCGCGATCGAGCAGACCCTCGCGGTCGAACAGCATGGCCGCGACGAGCCCCGCGGCGATCAGCGGCAGGGTCAGCAAATCGGGCAGCACCCAGCGGCGCAGGTCGATCCAGCCGAGCGCGAGGAGCCACCAGCCGAACAGGCAATCGAGCCAGGCCCGCGGCGTGCCGTCGACGCCGAGCGCGATCACCGCAATCACCAGCGCCGCCATCTCGACGCCGGGATAGAACCAGCCGAGCCGGTGGCCACAGCGGCGGCAACGGCCCCGCGCGGCAAGCCAGCTGACCAGCGGCACCAGATCGCGGGGCGCCAATAAGACGCCGCAAGCCTCGCACCGCGAACGCGACCAGACGATTGCGCCACCATCCGGCAGGCGGCGGACAACGACGCCGAGAAAGCTGCCGATGACCGGCGCCGCCGCGAGAAGGAACCAGCCCTCAAGGCCGATATCCGCGAGCCTCATCCTTGCCCCGATTCCCGCTTGGCTCGCCAGACCCGCTCAGCCGGGCGGCAGGCGCACCTTGACCTTCGCGCGCTCCTCCTGAAGCAGGAGGAAGATCGAGGCGTCGCGACCCGCCCAGCCGCGGCCGATCGCCTCGATCATTTCCTGCTCGCAGAGGGCTGCCAGACGCATCGGCGTATCGGTCGCGCGCGCCAGATCGAGCGCCAGCCCCAGATCCTTCTTCGCCAGCGCGAGAGAAAAGCGCGGATCGAAGTCGCCGCGCAGGTAGGTCGAGGGCAGGCGCACCTTGAGGCTCATCATGTGCCCGAGCGCGGCCTCGTTGAAAACCTCGACGATCGTCGCGGCATCGATCCCGGCCTTGACCCCGACGGTCCAGCATTCGGCCATCACCAGATCGAGCGTGAAGCTTGCCGAATTGTGCATGATCTTGGCGATCGATCCGGTGCCGCTGCCGCCGGTATGGATGACGCGCTTCGCGATCGCATCGAGGAGGGGCCGGGCGCGCTCGAACACTTCCGGCTCACCCCCCACCATCGCCAGGAGGTCGCGCGTCCGGGCGCCTTCCATGCCGCCGCTGACCGGCGCATCGAGCATCGCCACACCCCGCGCGGCGAGCATCCCGTGCACCCGCCGCACCAGCGCCGGCGCGTTGGTCGTGTGGTCGATGTAGAGCGCACCGGGCTTCAAATGCTCGACGATGCCGCCCGGCCCGAGGCAAACCTGCTCCATCTCCGCCGGTCCCGGCAGGCAGGTGGCGACGATCTCGCTTTCGTCGGCCAGCGCCGCGGGCGAATCGGACCATTTCGCGCCCGCCGCCAGGAGTTCGTCCGCGGCGGCGCGGCGCAAATCGTGAACGACGAGCGCGTGACCGGCCTTCAGCAACTGCCCGGCGATCGGCGCACCGATATTGCCGACCCCGATGAACCCCACCTTCATGTCCCCGGCCCAAATTAATTCAACAGAAACAAACCACCCCGTCATTCCCGCAAAAGCGGGAATCCAGAGCGACGGTCAAAGCGCCCACCCCTGGACCCCCGCCTTCGCGGGGGTGACGCGTAACTGTGACAACTACAGCGCGTAGAGGCGCCGCGCGTTGTCCCACAGGATCTTCTGCTTGCTGCGGTCGCTCAGCTTCAGCGCGAGAAAGCGGTCCATCGAGTGCGGGTATTTAGAATCGCCGTGCGGGTAGTCGGTCGTGGTGACGAGGTTGTCGTCGCCGAACGCCTCGACGACATGGCTGACGAATTCCTCGTCGCACTCGACGGCGCAGAACCCCTGGCGCCGGAAATATTCGGACGGCGGCCGGGAAAGGTGGGTCATCTCGCCGTAGGGCTCGCGCCATTCGTAATGTTCGTCCATGCGGCCGAGCCAGAACGGCAGCCAGCCGCATTGCCCCTCGAGAAAGGCGAAGCGCAACCGCGGGAAGCGCTCCATGACGCCGCCCATGATGATGTCCATGCAGGCCAGCATCTGCTCCATCGAATGGGTCGAGATGTGCGCGATGCCGAGGCTCTGGAAGCGGTCTGTGCCGGCCGCCTTCATCCGCGAGCCGGTGGTCTCGTGAAAACCGATGGGGACGTTGAGCTCCTGGCAGATCGCCCACAGCGGATCGTAATAAGGGTCGTGCCACGGCCGCTCGTTGTAGAGGTTGGGACGGATGAAGATGGCCTTCATGCCGAGCCGGGTGACCGCCCGGCGGGTCTCAGCGACCGCGCTCTCGACATCGTGCGGCGAGATGGCGGCGGCGCCGAACATCCGCTTCGGATCGGCGGCCTCGATGTAATCATGGAGCCAGTCGTTGTAGGCCCGGCACGCCGCGGCGGCGAAGCGCGCATCCATCCGCGTGAACGCGGTCACGTACATGGCGGACGTTGGAAACAGGATCGCCAGGTCGAGCCCCTCCTTGTCCATCGCCCGGACCTGGGACCCAGGATCGAAGTTGCGCGCGATTTCCTCGGCGTAGCGCTCGCCCAGCGCCTTCTCCTCGGCGTCGCTCAAGGCCGGCCAGTCGCCGCCCGGGATCTGCGCCATCACCTCGCCCTCGACGAGGGTGCGGATGTCCCAGCGGCGCTCATCAAGCCGCCGCGGCGCGCGCGACCTGAACTCGGGGTCGATATAGCGCTGCCACAGATCGGTCGGCTCCATGACATGCATCTCGGCATCGATCAGCCTGAAGCCATGCTTCGCCATGACGATGTCCTCCCGCTGTCCCCCGCGGCCGACGATAACAGAGCGCCGCCGGGCGAGGTTATGTTCTTGTGGATAAATCAGAGGTCCGAGATCGAGGCCGCAGGCTCGCGTCGGGTGGAGAGCGGATGTTCGATGGCCCCTCAACGCTCGGCTGAACCACCGAGTGTTGAGGGGCTGGCGTCGTTTCGTCGATCAGTGCACAGCCGCCAACCCGGCAACGGGAATGCCCGAGGGGTCTGGGCGCCGCAGGCTTAACATCCGGCGCGCATCGTCCAGGCGGTTCGCGCCGAGGTAGGCCTGCAACAGCGTGAACCCCACGAGGTCGAGCTGTGCGCGGCTGCCGCCGAGGCGTTCGAGTTCGCCGGCAATCGGTTGAAGCGCGTCGATCGCGGCGCGGAAATCTCGCCGTTCGAAAGCGGCGAAGGCGTGCAACACCGCCGGTACGCAGGGGCCGGATGGATAACGCCCCAGGCGCGCGAGCTCGTCGATCTGCCGTGCACGCTCCTCCAGCGCCGCGTCATTGCCGGCCACGACCTGCGCGAGCGCGATGTGGATGTCGGAAAAGGCGACGCCCGCGCGCGGAAACGCGCTGGTCGCGAAGTCGTGCATCATGCGCCATGCCTCGGCGTCGCGCGGATGACCGGCGAGTTCCCAGCGCCACAGAAAGGAAACCGCATCGTTCACCTTCCCGCGCGGCGGCCCGCTGTGCACCTCGGGTGAGAAGGCTTCCTGGAACAGCCGGAACGCTGCCGCCGTATCGCCGGCCTCGAGGTCGCCGAGCGCGAGATGCCAACTCAGGTGGCTATACAACAAGGCGTTACGCGGATAGGTGGTGAGCCAGGAATTGAGGAATGCGCGGGCCGCGTTTGAATCGCCCTCCTCATAAGAGAGGTGCGCGCGGGCGTGCGCCGCCCAGGGATTGTTCGGGTTTTGGGCGAGGGATCGATCGATCTTTGGGCGGGCCGCGTCTCTCTGTCCATTCTCCGAGAGCGCCATGCCATGATGGGCCGTGAACCACCAATCGTCGCCGTAGCTCGGGGCAAGCCCCTCCAGCAGGTCCAACAGCGCGCGTTTCTGCCCGGCGCGCCCGGAACTGCCGATCAGGCCGTTGGTGAACGCGGTGGTGCCGAGTACCAGGGCGTCGCGTGGCCAGGCGTTGAGGTGCGCGGGCAATGTGGCAAGTGCGGCGTCGGCGTCGCCTGCGACAAGCAAATCGAAAAATGCGATATGGCTGGCTTCCCGCGCGGACAGACCGGGGCTGAGGGAATTGGCCGCCGCCATCGACGCCTGAGCCGCCGCCGCGTCCCCGCGTTCCAAGAGCAATTGCGCCCGGGCGGCATGGGCGAGGGCAAAGCCGGGATCTGCGGCGATGGCACGATCGAACCCCTCGATCGCGCCGGGGTACATGGTCAGCTTCGCCTCACAGCCCTCGATGTAGGCGTCCCGCGCGGCGGACGAGGCGGTGGACAAGGGAAGTTCGTATCGGTCCGTCAACATGATGGATCCTCATCGCGGAATTCGCCGTCAACGATACGATCCGCCTTGGCGCACGCGGAAGAGGGTGCGTTGATGTTGCTGCGGCCACCAAGGCGGTATCGCCCTGTTGGCTGTAGGTCCGCAATGCATCGATTTGACCCGTGCATCCGTTGGCATCCCACGGACAGATTTTGGCGCTTCGGGTCAATGCCGCCGGTATCGTGATTTGGTGCGAGTTGCCCCTTTGCGGCCGTTGCCGCTGCGACCGAGCAACGGCGGGGTTGTGGTTTGCGGGCCTTCCCGATTTGCCCGGCTGATGATGCCTGCCACCTTGATAGCGGTCGTTCACTGCTTGAAGTCCCCGCACCCGACGTTGCGCCTATTTCAGCGCTGCCGGTGGTAGCTTGGAGGGCAGATGTCTATCGCCGCTCCGAAGAGATCGTCGGCCCTCGATCGTGGCGCGGCCTTGGCCGGGGGAACCATGCCGCACATTCGGCTCTCAGACCCGACGAGGCGATCGAAAGAGGGACTGCTCTCCGGCGCGGGTGGGGATAGACTACAGTTTCCAGGAGCCGGAACCACGGCCAGACGGATGAGCAGATGACCGCAACGCTCGACGAGGCGGTAGCCGAACCTCAGCAGACTATTGCGGAACTCCGACGGCAGCTCGACGAGCGCACCGCCGAGCGGGACGAGGCGCTCGATCAGCAGACCGCAACGGCGGAGGTGCTGCAGGTCATCAACCGCTCGCCCGGCGATCTCGCGCCGGTTTTCGATGCGATGCTCGAAAAGGCGTGTCTCCTGTGCGAGGCGGAGATAGGTACGCTGTGGACCTATCACGGTGAGCGCATGCATGCGTCGGCGAGCCGAGGCGCCCCGCCAGCTTACGCCGAGTTTCTCCAACAGAGACCGACACACCCGATCAGCGGCGAGCACCGGCGCCTCCTGAGCGGCGAGCGCTTCATCCAGACCGCCGATGTCACCACCACCGAGACCTATCGATCGGGCCATGCCGTGTACTGCGCGGCGGCTGATCTCGGTGGCGTCCGCACGTTTCTTGGCGTGCCGCTACGCAAGAACGAGAAGTTACTCGGACATTTCGGCATCTACCGCCAAGAAGTTCGCCCCTTCTCAGACAGACAGATTGCGTTGTTGGAAAACTTCGCGGCGCAAGCCGTGATCGCAATCGAGAACGCGCGTCTCATTACCGAGACCCGCGAGGCGCTCGACCAGCAGACCGCGACCGCCGAGGTGCTGGGCGTCATCAACTCCTCGCCCGGCGATCTCGCGCCGGTATTCGAGTCGATGCTGGAAAAGGCGATGCGGCTGTGCGGCGCCGATTTCGGCGAGTTGCAGACCTATGACGGAAACTCGTTCCATCCGGTTGCGAGGCATCGAGTGCCCGAGCCATTGTGGACTTATTTGCAGGACCATACGCCGCCCGCCTTTGCCCGTTTGGCGG
>DATCQF010000119.1:0-6865 GCA_036569735.1 Allostellaceae bacterium
TTCCGGGCTCGGCAGGCCGGCCGGGTTCTCGCCCGGGAAGATGTGGGCGCGCAGCCGGGTGCGCACGATGCCCGGGTCGATCAGATTGGCGCGCACCGCGGTGCGGGCAACTTCACCGGCATAGCTCCGCACCAGGGTTTCCAGGCCGGCCTTGGCGACCGCGTAGGGGCCGTAATAGGGGAGGGCCTCGCGCGCCAGGCGGCTGGTGACAAAGATCGCGCGACCGGCCGGAGCGGCGCGCAACAGCGGATCCATCGCCCGGATGAGGCGCCAGTTGGCGGTCAGGTTGAGATCGATCACCTCGCCCCACAGCTTGGGGTCGATATGGCCGGCCGGCGAGAAAGTGCCGAATTCGGCGGCATTGCCGACGAGGATGTCGAGCCTGCCATAGCGCTGGTAGAGCGCCGCCGCCAGCTCGTCGATTCTGATGAACTCGCGCAGATCGAGCGGCACCAGGGTGGCGCTGCCGCCGCCGGCCCGGACCCGGTCGTCGACCTCCTCGAGGCCGCCGACGGTGCGCGCCGCCAGCACAACGTGCGCGCCCTCCCCGGCAAAGCGCACGGCCACGGCGGCGCCGATGCCGCGCGAGGCGCCGGTGATGAGGGCGATCCTGCCGGCGAGCCGGCCACCCCCGCTCGCGGGGGGTGCGACCATCAGGGGGTGACGGCGAGCAGCGACAGCTGGACCGAGACCTTGCCGTCATCGGCGTCGGCCAGTGGAATCGGATAATCGCCGCTGAAGCACGCGTCGCAGAAGCGCGGGGCGAGCGGGTCGCGGCCGCCAGCCTCGCCCATCGCGCGGTAGAGCCCGTCGATCGACAGGAAGGCGAGGCTGTCGACGCCGATGAATTTGGCCATCTCTTCGACATCGAAGCGGGCCGCCAGCAGCTGGTCGCGCGACGGCGTCGCAATCCCGTAAAAACACGAATAGCTGGTCGGGGGGCTCGACAACCGCATATGTACTTCGCGCGCGCCGGCGTGGCGGATCATCTCGACGATCTTTGTCGAGGTGGTGCCGCGCACGATCGAATCGTCAACCAGGATCACCCGCTTGCCCTTGAGGTCGGCCTTGTTGGCGTTGTGCTTGAGGCGCACCCCCAAATGGCGGATCTGGTCGGTCGGCTCGATAAAGGTGCGCCCGACATAATGGTTGCGGATGATGCCCAGTTCGAACGGCAGCCCGGATTCGGCGGCATAGCCCAAGGCCGCGGGAACCCCCGAATCGGGCACCGGGACGACGATATCGGCGTCGACCGGGGCTTCGCGCGCCAGCTCGCGGCCGATCTGCTTCCTCGCCTCGTAGACGCTCTTGCCTTCGAGTACGCTGTCGGGCCGGGCAAAATAGATGTACTCGAAGACGCACAGCCGCTTTGGCAGATAGTCGAACGGCTTGACGCTGCGCACCCCGCCGGCTCCGATGATGACGATCTCGCCGGGTTCGACATCGCGCACGAGATCGGCGCCGATGATGTCGAGGGCACAGGTCTCCGAGGCGAGGATCCACGATTCGCCGAGCCGGCCGAGCACCAGCGGCCGCACCCCCAACGGATCGCGCAGCCCGATCACCGAATCCTGCGACAGCGCGACCAGGGAATACGCTCCCTCGACCTGCTTCAAGGCGTCGGTCAGCCGCTCGACGACGCTGTCCTTGAGGCTCGTCGCGATCAGGTGAACGATGACCTCGGTGTCGCTGGTCGACTGGAAGAGGCTCCCGCGGCGCACCAGCTGGCGGCGCAGCTGGTAGGAATTGGTCAGATTGCCGTTGTGGCAGATCGCCAGCCCGCCGAACTCGAAATCGGCAAACAGCGGCTGGATGTTGCGCAGCGCCACCTCGCCCGTTGTCGCATAGCGCACATGGCCGATCGCCATCGCCCCCGGCAGCCGGGCGATGACCTCCTTCGAGCTGAAATTGTCGCTGACCAGACCCGGGCCCCGATGCGCGCTGAACTGCTCGCCGTCATAGGCGACGATGCCGGCCGATTCCTGGCCGCGGTGCTGCAGGGCGTGCAGCCCGAGCGCCGTCAGCGCCGCCGCGTCGGGATGGCCAAACACCCCGAACACGCCGCATTCCTCGTGGAGATGGTCGTCAGCGCCGCCGGTCGTCCGCATCCGCCACCCTCGATCCGGCCGCTCCGGCCGTGACAAATATATGACTTTCCGCTGCCTATTGCGAGGGCAGGACACCGGCGGCATCGGCAGGCATCACCGCTGCGTGCCGATCAGCCGGTCCAGCTCGCGCTGGTCGCGCGGCGGGTAGCTCCGGCCCGGCGCCGAATCGGGCTTGGGAGCCGCGGCGGCACCCGGCGTGGATTCGGGCTTGGGAGGGGTCGCCGAGCCCGGGCCCGGCGTCGCGGTTGGGTTCGCAGGCGGCGTCGCGGTCGGGTTCTGCAGGGCGCGCATCGCCTTTTCCGCCTCCGCCGCGGCGGCACCCTTCGGATCGATGGTGCGGATCAATTCCTCGGCGGCGGTGGCGCTCTTGACCTTCAGCGATTCGGGGAGGAGGCCGCGCAGCACATCCGCCCCTTCGTGCAGATAGGGTCCGCTCCTGGCTTCGCGGATCCACATCGGGCGGTCGCTCGCCTGGACGGCGACATCGAGCAGGAGATAGGCGAGGCATAAAAGAAACGCGCCGCGCACCAGGCCGAAAATGAACCCCAGGGTGCGGTCGATCGGCGACAGCGCGGTTCCCCGCACCGTGCGTGCGACGATGCCGGTCAGGATCGTCAGCACGATCAGGCTGGCGACGAAGAGGCCAAACCCGGCGATCAGCTGCGACAGGAGTGCGTTGTGCACCAACGGGTCGACCTGCGCGTAGACCCAGCTGAACCCGTGGAGCGTGATCGCACCGGCACCGACCCAGGCGACGATCGACAGCGCCTCGCGGACAAAGCCGCGGGCAAAGGCGAAGATCGCCGACAATACGATGATCCCGAGGACCGCGAGATCGAGCCAGTTCATGGCGACACCAACGCCCGGGGCGCGCCGGAGCGGTCGATCCGGTGGCGCGGCGCCGGCACCAGTCGCGCCACCAATTCGCTCAAATGCCCGATTGGCACTGTCGCCAGCCCCTCAACGCTTTGGCCGGATCGCGTGCCCCGGGAAGCCGGGCGGACCGGGACCCACGCGGCGGTGAAGCCGAGCTTTGCCGCCTCCTTGAGGCGCGCATCGGCATGGGCTACGGCACGCACCCGGCCGGACAGCGCGATCTCGCCGAAGACGACGGTATCGGAGGGGACCGGTGTCTCGGTCAGCGCCGAGACGAGGGCCGCCGCAACCGCCAGATCGGCGGCCGGCTCGACGATTCGCAAGCCGCCGGCGATGTTTAGGTAGATGTCGTTGGCGCCGACCGAAAGCCCGCAGCGCGCGTCGAGCACCGCGGTGATCATCGCAAGGCGCGTCGCATCCCAGCCGACCACCGCCCGCCGGGGCGTCCCAAGCAGCGAGGGCGCCACCAGCGCCTGGATTTCAACCAGCACCGGCCGCGTTCCCTCGATGCCCGCGAATACCGCCGCGCCGGCCGTCCTGGCGCCGCCCTCGTCGCCCGCGCCCGAATCCGAGCGGTCCGCCAGGAACAGCGCCGAGGGGTTCGGCACCTCGACGAGGCCGCGGTCGCTCATCTCGAAGACGCCGATCTCGTCGGTTGCGCCAAAGCGGTTCTTGACCGCGCGCAGGATGCGGAACTGGTGGCCGCGCTCGCCCTCGAAATAGAGCACCGTATCGACCATGTGCTCGAGGACCCGGGGGCCCGCGATCAGCCCTTCCTTGGTGACATGGCCGACGAGGACGACAATGAGGCCGCGGCGCTTGGCCAGCCCGATCAGCTCCTGGGCGGCGCCGCGCACCTGGCTGACCGTGCCCGGCGCGCTGTCGAGGGTGTCGAGGTACATCGTCTGGATCGAATCGATGACCACGAAATCCGGGCCCCGGCTGTCGTCCAAGACGGCGAGGATGTCGCGCACGCTGGCCGCCGACGCGAGGCGCACCGGGGTCTCGGCGACCCCGAGCCGCTCGGCGCGCAGCCGCACCTGGTCGATCGCCTCCTCGCCGGTGATGTAGGCGGCATCGGTGCCGCGCGCGGCGAGCGAGGCGGCGGCCTGCAGCAACAAGGTCGACTTGCCGATCCCCGGATCGCCGCCGACCAGGATCGTCGAACCGGCGACGAGCCCGCCGCCGCACACCCGGTCGAGCTCGGCGATCCCGGTCAGGCGGCGCGGCGGCCCCATCGTCTCGCCGCGCAAACCGACAAAGTCGAGGCGGGCGCCACGCCGCCCGGCGCCCGGGCCAAGGCTTTTTGGCGGCGCACTACGCGTCACCTCCTCGACCATGCTGTTCCAGGCGCCGCAGGCCTCGCACCTGCCGGCCCATTTAGGCGCCACCGTGCCGCATTGCTGGCAGGCATAGCGCGCGGCCTGGGTCTTCATGCGGCGCGGATCTCCATCCGGATCGGCCCCTCGGCGTGGCCGTTGACGAACTGTTCGACATAGGGGTTGTCGGTGCGGTCGATCTCCGCGGCCGGCCCCTGCCAAATGATCCGCCCGTTGTGCAGCATCGCGATACGATCGGCAATCTTGCGGGCGCTCACCATGTCATGGGTGATCGAGATCGCGGTCGCGCCGACCTCGCGCACGCAATCGACGATCAGCCGGTTGATCACATCGGCCATGATCGGGTCGAGCCCGGTGGTCGGTTCGTCGAAAAACAGGATCTCCGGCTCGGCCGCGATCGCCCGCGCCAGCGCCACCCGCTTCTGCATCCCGCCCGACAGCTCAGCCGGGCTCAGCCCGCCGACCTCGGGACCAAGCCCGACCGAGGCGAGCTTGGTGAGCGCGATGTCGTGCGCCTGGCGCCGCTCCATGCCGCGTCCCTGGATCAACCCGAACGCGACATTCTCCCACACGCTCAAGGAATCGAACAGCGCGCTGCCCTGAAACAGCATGCCGAAGCGGCGCATCAGTTTTTCCCGCCCGGCGCGTCCGAGGCGCGCGGTTTCCATCCCGTCGATGCGAATCGACCCGGTATCGGCGCGCATCAGCCCGAGAATGCACTTGATCAGGACCGATTTCCCGGTGCCCGAGCCGCCGATGATGACGAGGCTCTCGCCGGCGCCGCAGGCGATGTCGAGCCCGTCGAGCACGCGTTTCTTGCCGAAGGATTTTTCGAGGCCGCTGACCGCGATCTTGGGAACGGGGGCGCTGGGGATCGGGCCGTTGGGGATTGGGGCTGGGCTCATCGCGCGAAAAACGCCTCGGTCAGCATGTAGTTGGAGAGCAGGATCAGGATCGAGGCCGACACCACCGCATAGGTCGTCGCCTGACCCACCCCCTCGGCGCCGCCGCGCGAATTATAGCCGTGATAGCACCCCATCAGCGCGACGATGAAGCCGAACACCGCCGCCTTTACGAGACCGGAGACGACGTCGATCGTTTCGAGATACTGCTCGGTCTGGGTCAGATAGTTGACCGGGTTGAAGCTGAGCTTGTAGGTGCCGACGAGATAGCCTCCGAAAACGCCGATGATGTCGGCGACGAAGACCAGAGCCGGCAGGGTCAGGAGCCCGGCGAGGAGCCGCGGCAGCACGAGGTAGCGCAACGGGTCGGTCGACAGCGTGGTTAGCGCATCGATCTGGTCGGTGACGCGCATCGTCCCGATCTCGGCCGCCATCGCCGCGCCGACCCGCCCGGCGACCATCAGCCCGGCAATGACCGGCCCCAATTCGCGCGTCACCGAAAGGACGACGACGGTGGCGACAGCGCTCTCGGCGTTGAACCGGCTGAACCCGGTATAGGATTGCAGGGCCAGCACCATCCCGGTGAAGAGCGCGGTGAGGCCGACGACCGGCAGCGAGTAATAGCCGATATAGACGATCTGCCGAAAAATGAGGCGGGGGTAATAGGGCGGGGTGAGCCCGGCGGCGAGCGCCTGCCCGGCGAACAGCACAATCCGCCCGGCCGCGGCGAGAAAGGCGAGGAAGGCCGCGCCCACCGACGCGAGAAAGGCGATCATTCCGGCCGGTCTGCCGGGGTCGGATCGAGCCCGGGCGGATCGCGGTAGATGCGATGATAGCGGGGGCCCAGCGCGGTCAGGATCTCATAGCCGATCGTCCCGGCATCGGCCGCCGCGTCGTCGACGCCGTAATTGTCGCCCAACAGCTCGATCGTCGTGCCGGGATGCGCCAGGCTCTCGGGAACCGCCGAGACGTCGAATGTGACAAGATCCATCGAGACCCGGCCGAGAAGTGGAACGCGCGTGCCGGCGAGATAGCCGCAGCCGCGATGGCTCAGGGAGCGCAGCCAGCCATCGCCGTAGCCGACCCCGACAATCGCCGCGCGGCCCGGCGCCTGCATGACGTGCGCGGCACCGTAGCCAACCGACTCACCGCTGTCAATTTGGCGGATCCGCACGATTTTTGCCGATAGATGCACGATCCGGCGCAGCGGATTGGGGCGGCCGGGCAGCGGGTTGACGCCGTAGAGCGCGGCGCCCGGGCGCACCAGGTCGAAATGATATTCCGGTCCGAGAAAGATTGCGGATGAGGCGGCAAGGCTCGCCGGTACCCCGGGCAGCTGTCCGGCCGCCGCGGCAAAGCGGGCACGCTGCGTTTCGTTGAGCGGATGGTCGGGGTCGTCGGCGCAGGCCAGATGGCTCATCACCGCGCGCCAGGCAACGGGCGGCGGGCTCGCGACAAAATCGGCGAATTCGCGCGCGTCAAGCCCGAGCCGCGCCATCCCGGTATCGACGTGGAGGATCGCGGGAGGCCTGCCCTCATAGCCCCTCGCCCGCATCGCGGGAGAGGGTGCCCATCGCGACCGCGACGGGCGGGTGAGGGTGCTTGCCGCGGACGAGCCCTCACCCTCCCAGCCCTGACG
>DATCQF010000120.1:0-3808 GCA_036569735.1 Allostellaceae bacterium
GTCAGCGCGTCGCGTTCGGCGAGCGCGGCCTTGAGCTGGGTCGACAGGCTGGCCGCGCTGGCCCGCAAATCCTCGTTGGCGATCCGCTCGAGGGACAACAGATCGCTGAGCTCGCTGAGCTGCTGCTGCAGCTCCTGCAACGCCTTGTCGCGCCCGCTGAGGGCGTCCGACAGCAAAAACTGCCCGGCGGTGAACACCAGGAGGATAAAGATGATCACCATCAGCAGCTGCGCCAGGGCGTCGACGAAGCCGGGCCAGATGTCGATGCTGGGGCGCCGCGCGCGGCGGCTGGCTAGGGCCATGACCGGAACACTAGAGCCGTCAGCTTCTGCCCTCCTCGGCGAGGGCGGCGATGGTGCGGGCGAGCAGCCGGATTTCGCCGCGAATTTCCTGGACGCTCTGGGCGCGGCCCTCGGCGACGTCTTCGGCGAGGCGGGCCATGTACCCCTCGATATTGCGCAGATGGGTGCGCAGCACGTCGTCCTGGCCGAGCGAGTTTTCCGCCACCGTCGCCAGCCGCTCCAGCGACGGTTTCAGCTCCATCTGGTTTTCGGCCAGCCGCACCATCAGCACCTGCCCGGCTCTCATGTGCTCGCTGAGGATACTGAGCCGGTCGGTCATCGCGGTGAGCGCCGCGTTGGCGCCGGTGCGGCTTTCCTCGCTGCGGACGAGAATGCGCTGGAGGTTTTCCAGGCTGTCCGCGGTCTGCTCCAAAAGCGCGTGCAGATAGGCCGGCATCGAGCCGTCGCCGGCATCTCCGAGCGGACCCGAGGAGAGCCTGGTATAGGTCGACAGCCATTCCTCGAGATCGTTGTAGAAGCGGTTTTGCGCCTGCCCGGCCTGCAAATCGAGAAAGCCCAGCACCAGGCTCCCGGCGAGCCCGAACAACGACGAACTGAACGCCGTCGCCATGCCGTGCAGCGGCGATTCCAGCCCGGCTTTCAGATCGGCGAAGGCACGCGAAAGGTCGCTTGCCCCGACATTCAGCGCGCCGATGACGCCGCCGACCGAGCGCACCGTTTCGAGCAGCCCGTAAAACGTTCCGAGGAGCCCCAGAAACACCAGGACGCCGATCAGATAGCGCGAGGTCTCGCGCGTCTCGTCGAGCCGCGAGGCGATGCCGTCGAGCAGGGTCTGCAGCGAGGTCGGCGACAGGCTGACCCGGCTGCCTTGCCGGCTGCCGAGCATGCGCGCCATCGGCGCCAAGAGGCGCGGCGCCGGACCGGGCGGCGCCGTCAGATCGCGATTCGCCAGGCGCTCGCGAAAATTGTCGATCCACGCGCTGGCCGGTCCGAGCAGCAAAACCTGGCGAAAAATGTAGGCGATGCCGGCAGCGAGAATTCCCAGGATTACGCCGTTGACCCCCGGGTTGCCCATGAAAGCGGCGAGGAGCGGGCGCCCGAGAGCCACCGCGAGCCCCGCCACCAGCACCAGAAACAGCGCCATCCGCGCGAGGAAACGGTAGGGGCCGCGTATGTTGCGCCGCTCGGGGGGCGCCGCAGAGTCTTCGCTCTCAGCCATGCCGATCCGCAATCGCCTTACCGGATGCATACCGCGCGCCCGGCCCGCTTCGGGGCCGGGCTGACGCGCGGCTGCCGGACGAGCGCAGTCTCCATCGCGGGTCCCATTCTTGCGGCGCCGCCGGGAACCGGCGCGCCGATATCGCAGAGAGCCCGCGCAAATTAGCCGATGGCCAGGGGAGGGGACACCGAAATATTCCGCATCGCCTCCCGGATCAGCGCGGCGAGCGGCAGATGGAGGTGGCCGTTGGCGGCGAGCACGTCGCCGCTCGTCATCATCGCCTGGCCGCCGGACAGATCGCTGACGAAGCCGCCGGCCTCGCGCACCAGGAGGAGCCCCGCGGCTATATCCCAGGGACGTAGCCCGAACTCCCAGAACCCGTCATACCGTCCGGCCGCGACATAGGCGAGATCGAGCGCCGCCGCGCCGAGCCGGCGCACGCCGCTGGTCGCCGCCATGACGCGGGAGAGGGTGGCGACATAGAGGGGGTGATCGCCGTGCTCGCGGAATGGGATGCCGGTGCCGATCAATGCGTCGGCGAGGTGACGCCGGGCCGAGGCCCGGATGCGTCGGTCGTTGAGATAGGCGCCCATGCCCTTTTCCGCCCAGAACATCTCGTCGCGGGTCGGCTCGTAGACGAGCCCGGCGACAACCTCCCCGTCGCGTTCGAGCGCGATCGAGATCGCGAAATGCGGGATCGCGTGCAGGAAATTGGTGGTGCCGTCGAGCGGGTCGACGATCCAGCGATGGTGCGGATCGCTGCCTTCGGTCGCGCCGCCTTCCTCCAGGAGAATGCCGTAGCCCGGGCGGGCCCGCATCAGTTCGGTCTTCAGCGTGCGCTCGGCGTGCAGATCGGCGGTCGAGACAAAGTCGCCCGGGCCCTTGACCGAGACCTGCAGCTGCTCAACTTCGCCGAAATCGCGCTTCAAGGCGCGCGCCGCCTTCAGCGCGGCGCTGGCCATGACGTTTATCGTGGGTGAGCGCACCGCCACGGCCGCGTTACTCCTCTGTCCGCCCGTCATTCCCGCGCAGGCAGGAATCCAGAGCTTCGAGGTTCCGTCGCCTGCCCTGGACCCCCGCTTTCGCGAGGGTGACGGGGATTATTGCAATCGCACGCGCCGTTTCTGCCCGGGTCAGTCTTTCGCCCGCTCGACGTAGCTGGCATCGGCGGTGTTGACGACGATGCGGGTACCGGCTTCGATAAACGGCGGGATCATCACGCGGCGGCCGTTTTCGAGCTTGCCGGGCTTATAGGAGGAGGAGGCGGTCTGGCCGCGCACCACCGGATCGGCTTCGACGACCTGCATCACCACGCTCGGCGGGATTTCCACCGACAGCGGCGTCCCTTCATAAAGCATGATCTTGCACACCATGTCGTCCTTGAGGAAATCGGCCGGATCGCCGATCAGCTCGCGCGGCACGACGACCTGCTCGAAGCTGTCGTTGTCCATGAAGGTCGCCTCGGCACCCTCCATGAAAAGGAACTGCATGTCCTTTTCGTCAAGGCGGACGCGTTCGACGGTCTCCTGGGTGCGGAAGCGCTCGTTGAGCTTTGCCCCGCCGCGCAAATCCTTGAGCTCGACCTGGGCGAAGGAGCCGCCCTTGCCGGGCTGCACGAGCTCGCGCTTGACGACGATCCACAGCTTGTTTTGGTGTTCGAGGACGTTACCTGGTTTGAGATCGATCGCGTTGATTTTCATGGGCCGGGTGTCTCGCGCGGGGAAATGAGGATTTGTGGGGGTTCCTACCAGCTTGGGAACACCGCGAAAAGCGGAATGCACCATACCGGGCGATGGGGCGCGGCAATAGGAGGGGCTGATGACGCCGGCATGGTGGCGACCCGACCGCCTGGCACAGCGCCGCGCCAAGCTCGCGGCGCGCGGCCGCATCCTCGGCGCGGTGCGCGATTTTTTTGCCGCGTCGGATTATGTCGAGGTCGACACCCCGGCGCTGCAGGTCAGCCCCGGGCTCGAACCGCATCTCAAGGCCTTTGCGACCGTGCTGCACGACCCGCGCGATGGCGGCGCGCGGCCGCGCTATCTCCATACCTCGCCCGAATTCGCTATGAAAAAGCTGGTCGCGGGCGGGATGGCGCGGATCTGGCAGCTCGCGCACGCCTATCGCGACGGCGAGCGCAGCGCCACCCATCATCCCGAATTCTCGATGCTCGAATGGTACCGCGCGGGCGCCGGATACCGCGACCTGATGAGCGAATGCGAGGCGCTGCTGCGCTGCGTCCAGGAAGCGGCGGCTGTCGAGGCGCTCTGCTGGCGCGGCTGCAGCGCCG
>DATCQF010000121.1:0-2668 GCA_036569735.1 Allostellaceae bacterium
GGATTATCCGCTGCGCCTCATCGCGCTCGACACATCGATCCCGGGCGAACACGGCGGGATGCTATGCGAGGAGCGGCTGCGCTGGCTCGATGCGATGCTCGCGGCGGCGCCCGACCGGCCGACCCTGGTCATGATGCACCACCCGCCCTTCCCGACCGGGATCACCTTCATGGACGGGATGGGCTTGCAGAATATCGCCGCCCTTGCCGAAATCGTCGGGCGACACCGGCAAATCGAGCGGATTGCCTGCGGCCACCTGCATCGCGGCATCGATCGCCGCTTTGCCGGTACCGTCGCCGGCACCGCGCCGAGCACGGCGCACCAGATCCAGCTCGACCTGCGTCCCGGGGCGCGGCTGCATTTCAGGTTGGAGCCGCCGGGCTATCAGCTGCATCTGTGGGAGCCCGAGACGGGCCTGGTCACCCACACCGCCGTGCTCGGCGACTGGTCCGCGCCATCCTGATCTCGGGTTTGTGAACTGGCGATTGCATTGATAGCGATAGCGATGTAGATAACTGTGCGTGGCACAGATTGTCATTCGCAATATCGATGCGGCTGTCGTCGACTCATTGCGCCGGCGTGCGGCGGCTTCCGGAACCTCGATGGAGGAGCAGGCCCGCCGCGCATTGACGAACGCGGTTGGGCTGGATCGTGAGGGGGCAGTGCGCCGCCTAATAGAGGTTCGCCGTCGTATCGGCCGCTTGCCTGGCCCTTCGATCCTTGAGGATCTGCGTCGCGACCGTGATCGCGATACGATTTGACCGTCGTGGTCGACGCGAGCGTGGCGCTCAAATGGGTGATTGAGGAAGCCGATTCTGCTGCGGCCACGACACTACTGCTCGGAGAGCCGCTTGCAGCGCCGGACTTCTTGGCAATCGAATGCGCGAACGTCCTTTGGGCAAAGGTGCGCCGCGGGATCCTGACCGGCGATGACGCTCGCGCTGGTCTCGCTGCGATCTTGGCGGCTCCCGTTCACTTGCTCCCGAGCGCGCAGTACGTCGTTGCCGCGCAGGCGATAGCGCTCGATCTGAACCAGACCGTCTACGACAGCCTCTATCTCGCAACCGCGCTTGCTGAACGGGCAACCCTGGTGACCGCCGATGCCGCATTCGCTCTGGCCGCCGGGCGGCATGGCGTCTACGGGTCTGCGGTGAGACTCCTATCGGGCTGAACGTCTCGGCGCAGCAGCACTCAATCCGCGTTCGCCACCGTCTCCAGCGGCATCGCGGCGCGGGTCACCTCGCCCCTCGCGTCAAAGAGGTGGCAGGCGACGATGCGCCCGTCGACGTCGCGCAGCGCCGGTTCCTCCTCGGCGCAAACCGCCATCGCCTGCGGGCAGCGCGGGTGGAAGCGGCAGCCGGAGGGCGGGTTCAACGGGCTCGGCACCTCGCCGGGCAGGATGATCTCCTCGCGCCGCTCGTCGGGATGGCTCGGCAGCGCGGCCGAAAACAAGGCCTCGGTATAGGGGTGCTTGGGCGCGCGGGCGAGCCCCCGTGCCTCGCCGGTTTCGACGATCTTGCCGAGATACATGACCGCGATCGTGTGGCTCATATGCGCGACGGCGGCCAGATCATGCGCGATGAAAAGATAGGAGAGGCCGAGCCGGTCCTGCAAATCGCGCAAGAGGTTGAGGATCTGCGCCCGGATCGAGACGTCGAGCGCCGATACCGGCTCGTCGAGCACGATCAACCGGGGCGACAGTGCGAGGGCGCGGGCGATCGCGATGCGCTGGCGCTGCCCGCCGGAGAATTCGTGCGGGAAGAGATCGATCGAGCGCGCCGGCAGCCCGACCAGCTCGAGCAGATCCAATACGCGATCGCGCACCTCGGCCGCGCCAAGCTTTTCGTTGGTGACGAGCGGCTCGGCGATGATGTCGCGGATGCGCATGCGCGGATTGAGCGAGGCATAAGGATCCTGGAAGACCGCCTGGACCGATTTGCGGTAGTGCCGGCGGCCGGCCTTATCGAGCGTCTGCAGATCGGCACCCTCGAACCGCATGATGCCGCCGGTCGGCACCTCCAGCCCGAGCACGAGCTTTGCCGTCGTGGTCTTGCCGCAGCCCGATTCACCGACGATCCCGAGCGTCTGCCCGCGCTCGATCGTGAACGAGATCCCGTCGACCGCGCGCACCACGCCGCGATCGCCGCCAAAGAGGCCGCGCCGGGCCTGGAAGTGCTTGGCTAGCGCGACTGCTTCGAGGACAGGCATCACACCGCTCCACTCGCGACGCGGAAATCGGCGCCGACGGCGACCGGTTCGGCGAGCCAGCAGCGCGCGATCCGCCCCTCCTCCGGCGCGAACGGCGGCGGCGCCGCATCGCGACAGCGCGCCATCGCCTGCGGGCAGCGCGGCGCGAACGAGCAGCCCGGCGGCAGCGCCGAGAGATCGGGCGGCTGCCCGTCGATTGCGACGAGGCGCTGATCGCTGTCGGTCATTCGCGGGATCGAGTTCAAGAGCGCCCGCGTATAGGGGTGGGCCGGGGCATTGAAGATGCGCGAAACCGGTCCCGACTCGACGACCCGCCCGGCGTACATGACCGCGAGCTTGTCGCACATCTTGGCGACGATGCCGAGATTGTGGGTGATGAAGATGAGGGCGAGGCCATGCGCCTGCTGCAGGTCGTGCAGCAGCTTTAGATACTGGGCCTGGATCGTCAGGTCGAGGCCTG
>DATCQF010000122.1:0-12052 GCA_036569735.1 Allostellaceae bacterium
GCGGGTTCGATGCGCGCCTCACCGCGGGGGGCGTGTTCGCCCTCATCGAAGGCGCCTGGCGCGCGGTCCCGGCGATCGAGGAATTGCCGATCGCCGAGATGTGGGTCGGGTTCCGCCCGGGCTCGCGCGACGACGCACCGATGCTGGGCCCCTCAGGCATCGACCGGCTCGTCGTTGCCACCGGCCATCACAGGAACGGCATTCTGTTGACCCCGGTCAGCGCCGCGGTGATCAGCACCTATATACTGACCGGGACGCTGCCCGAGATCGCCCGTCCGTTTTCGCCCGAGCGCTTTGCTGCGGGCGACGCGCGGATGGTGCAGCCGGCCGGCGCGGTGGGAGCCCGATGACCCGGCTGCGCGTCAACGGCGTCGAGGCGGAGGTCGCGGTGACGACGATCGCCGAGTTGCTCGCCCTGCGCGGCATCGACCCCAAGGCGCGCTTTCTCGCCGTCGCGCTGAACGGCGCGGTGGTGCGCCGCGCCGAGTGGCCCGAAGCCGCGCTCGCTGCCGGCGACGATGTCGAGATCGTGCGCCCGCTGCAGGGCGGCTGAATTTTGATTGAGTTATCGATTAGGACCACGCCATGACCGACCAGCTGATCATCGCCGGCACCAAGCTCAACTCGCGCCTCATCCTCGGCACCGCCGGCTATCCGAACCAGCAGGTCCTGCTCGACTCGCTCGCGGCGAGCGGCGCCGAGCTGGTCACCATGTCGATCCGGCGGATCAGCCTCGAAACCTATGCCGAGAGCCTCGTAGACCTGCTCGGCGGGCGCTACCGGATCCTGCCCAACACCTCGGGCTGCGTCACCGCGCGGGACGCCATCCTGACCGCCGAACTGGCTCGCGAGGCGCTCGAGACCAATTGGGTCAAATTGGAGCTGATCGGCGACCGCGAGACCCTCTACCCCGATGTCGAGCAGCTCGTCCATGCCGCCGACGAATTGGTGCGCAAGGGCTTCACCGTGCTGCCCTATTGCAACGACGACCCGGTCGCCTGCCAGAAGCTCGCCGATGTCGGGTGCGCCGCGGTGATGCCACTGGGCTCCCTGATCGGGTCGGGGATGGGGATCGCCAACCCGGCCGCGATCGAATTGATCTGCACGCGCAGCCCCGTTCCGGTGGTGCTCGATGCCGGGATCGGCACCGCGTCGGACGCGGCGTATGCGTTTGAACTCGGCTGCGACGCGGTGCTCGTCAACACCGCGATCGCCAAGTCGCACGATCCGGCCCGGATGGCGGCGGCGATGCGCGCCGCGGTCGAGGCCGGGCGCCTGGCGCGGCTCGCCGGGCGCATCCCGAAGCGCAGCTTCGCCGAGCCGTCGAGCCCGCAGCTCGGCCTGGTCGGCTCCTGACCCGCCTTAATTTTGCAGTCCCGGCTTTCGCCGGGATGACGGTGAGGGCGCGATGATCTTCGCCCTGCCGCTGTACGACGACAACCCGATCCAGAACCCGCCTGTCGTCACCTATGCCCTCATCGGCATGTGCATCGGCGCCTTTCTGTGGCAGCTCGGCCAGGATCCGAAAATCGTTGCTTATCAATTCGGGATGGTGCCGGGAGTGCTGTTCGGCTATCGCGCGCTGTCGCCCGGGCTCGCCATCATCCCGTCCTGGACGACCATCTTAACCAGCATGTTCCTCCATGCCGGGTGGGTCCATCTCGGCGGCAACATGCTGTTTCTGTGGATCTTCGGCAACAACGTCGAGGATCTTTTGGGGCGCGCGCGCTTCCTCGCGCTGTATCTTGCCAGCGGCGCCGCGGCGGCACTGATCCAGGCGGTCTCGGCCGCGCACTCGCAGGTGCCGATGATCGGCGCCAGCGGCGCGATCGCCGGGGTGCTCGGCGCCTATCTGGTGACCTACCCGCGCGCCAACGTGCATTGTTTCGTGTGGATCGTGATCTTCTTTTGGATCCTTGCGGTCCCTGCCTGGATCCTGCTCGGGCTGTGGTTCGGGATGCAGCTGTTGAGCGGGCTGGCGGCTGGTCCGGCCGCGCCGGGCGTGGCGTTCTGGGCGCATGTCGGCGGTTTCGCCACCGGCATCGTGCTGTTCCTCTTGTTGCGGCCGCGCCGGGTCATGCTGCTGCAGGCCCAGAAGACCCCGATTTGGGCGACCGTAGCGCCGGGCGACCTCGCCGGACGGCGGACCTTTCACCACGGCAGCGTGCCCGAGGCCGGGCCGGGCTATCGCCCTCGACCCGGTCCCTGGGACTAGCCCGGCTTTCGCATGGCAGACCGGCTCGGGCTTAGCGGATCGGCGGCGGGTTGACCCCGGGGGGCAGCATCCGCCGGCCGGTTGCTTCGGGGGGCGCTTCGGGGGGCGCTTCGGGCGTTGCCGGCATCGGCGCGGCGGCCGGGGCCGTGCCCGGGGCGGCGCGGGCCTCATCGAGCGCCGCGAGCAGATTGTCGCTGACCCGCGGATCGACGGCGAGATGCCGCGCCGCCTCGAAACGGATGATCGCGTCCCGCATCTGCGGGCCGACGACCCCATCGAGCGGGCCGGCAAACAGCCCCAGCCGTTGCAAATCCGCCTGAGCCCGCTTCACCGGATCGGCGTCGGCACCCTCCGGCGGCCGGCCCCTGCGCCGCTGGTAGAGGGTCAGCGCCCGGCGCGTCTCCGTGGTCATCACGCCGTTGACCGGGCCGGGCGCGAAGCCTTCGCGCTTCAATTGCTGCTGGAGCGCCGCGATCGGGCCGGATGGCGGGGCCGCCTGCGGCAATGCGGCGTCCGCCGGCGGCGGCAGCGGCGCCTCGGCCGCCGGCGGTGCGGCGGTTTGCGCGAGGGCCGCGGCGGTACCGGCCAGTACGGCGGCCGCCAAGGCCACCCCTAACAACGCCCTCTTCATGCCAAAATCTCCGGCACCATTCTGTGCGATCGCTGTTCATATGGTACCCGCGGCAGCGGGGATCAGGTGGGAGCACGCTGTGGCCGAACCGAGACCGATACGGCATCGAGAGATCCCGCGCCCCGCCGGAGCGGTCTGCTGATGCTGCGGGTTCTGCGCGGGACGGCGCGCGCCCTCTTCATCGCCTTGGTCCTCGTGGCGCTCGGGACCGGCGGCTTTGTCGGCATCACCCTGGCGCATTTCGGGCGTGATCTGCCCGATTACCAGCGTCTCACCGATTACCTCGGCGCAACCGGCAGCAAGGTCTATGCCGGCGACGGCACGCTGGTCGCCGAGTTCGAGAGCGAGCACCGCATCCCGGTGGCGATTGCGAAGGTGCCGCGGATCGTGATCGAGGCTTTTCTCGCCGCCGAGGACCGCGATTTCTACCACCATAGCGGGGTCAACCCGGGCGCCATCTTCCGCGCCGCGATGGCCGATGTCGTGCGCTTTCGCCGCGGTCAGCGGCCGATCGGCGCGTCGACAATCACCCAGCAAGTGGTCCGTCATTTCCTCTTGAGCAACGAGGTGTCGGTGTCGCGCAAGATCAAGGAGGCGATCCTCGCCTACCGCATCGAGCATACGCTGAGCAAAGACCGCATCCTCGAAATCTATCTCAACGAAATATATCTGGGCGCCGGCGCCTATGGCGTCGCCGCCGCCGCCGATACCTACTTCCAAAAGCCGCTCGATCAGCTGAGCCTTAGCGAGGCGGCCTTTCTCGCGGCATTGCCCAAGGCGCCCAACAACTACAACCCGGTGCGCCATGCCGCGGCGGCGCGGGCGCGGCGCGACTGGGTGCTGGCCGGGATGGCCGATCTCGGCTGGGTCACCGCGAAGCGGGCCAAGGCGGCGATCGCCGAGCCGCTCGTCGTGCGTCTGCGCAACGAGCCCGGCGCGGACCAGGCGAGCGAGCAGCCCGGCGGAGCGAACGGCTATTTCGCCGAAGAGGTGCGGCGCGAGCTGATCGGCCGGTTTGGCGAAAAAGCCGTCTATGAGGGCGGCCTGACCGTGCGCACGAGTTATGCGCCGGTCTATCAGAAGATGGCGGAGACGGCGTTCCGTCAGGGCCTCGTCGACTACGACCGGCGCCACGGCTGGCGCGGCCCCCTGGCCCACCTGCCGAGCGGCGCGGCGGCACAAGGTGCTCTTGCCGGCACGGCGGACCCGCCCGGCGCGGGCACGGGGACAAACTGGCAGCTCGCCGCGGTAACCGCGATCGATACCGGCGGCGCGACCCTTGCGCTCAAAGACGGCGGCGGCGGGCGTATCCCGCTCGCGGAACTGCGCTGGGCCCGCCCCACGCTCGACGACCAGCGCCTCGGCGCGGGAGTGCGCCAGGTGCGCGACGCCGTCAATCCCGGCGACATCGTTCTGGTAGAGCCGGTCGCAGCCGCCACGCCGGCCAGGGGACGAAATGGCGCGGTTGCCGCCAACGCCAACCATGGCCCGAGCTATGCGCTGCGCCAGATCCCGGATGTCGGCGGCGGGGTCGTCGCGATGGATCCGAAGACCGGGCGGGTGTTTGCCCTGGTCGGCGGCTGGTCGTTCCAGCAGAGCCAGTTCAACCGGGCAACCCAGGCCAAGCGGCAGCCGGGGTCGGCCTTCAAGCCGTTCGTCTACGTCACCGCGCTCGACAACGGGTTCGACCCGTCGAGCGTCGTCGAGGATGCCCCGATCTCGATATCGCAAGGCCCCGGCCTGCCGCCCTGGCAGCCGGCCAATTACGAGGGCAACTATGTCGGACCGACCACGCTCGAGGATGCGCTGATCCACTCGCGCAATCTGGTGACCGCGCGCCTCGCGACGATGATCGGGATGCCGGCGATCGGGCGGACCGTCGAGAATTTCGACGTCATGGACCACATGCCGCTTTATTACTCGATGTCGCTGGGGGCCGGCGAGACGACGCTTCTGCGCCTGACCAACGCCTACGCGATGCTCGACAATGGCGGGCATTGGCTGATGCCCTCGGTTATCGATGCCGTGCAGGACCGCACTGGCCGGGTGATCTATCAAAAGGGCGCCAAGGATTGCGCGGCGTGCTTTGTCGCCGTCGCCGCCGACCCGGGCAGCGCTTCCGATGCCGGCGCGCTCTATCGCCCGGCCGGCCCGCCCGACCCCGCCTCGATCGCCGTGCCGAACGCGACATACGCCGACAACGCGGTCGTCTATAAGCCGGCCAAACCCGACCCGCTGGTCACCCCGGAGGCGGATTCGGAGATCGTCTCGATGATGCAGGGTGTCGTCGAGCGCGGCACCGGCACCGCGGTCAAGGCGGTCGGCAAGCCGCTCGCCGGCAAAACCGGGACGACCAGCGACTGGTTCGACGCCTGGTTCGTCGGCTTTTCGCCTGACCTCGTGGCCGGGGTGTTTGTCGGCTTCGACGATCCGCGCACCCTCGGCAGCGGCGAGACCGGCGGCCATGTCGCCGCGCCGATCTTCCGCGACTTCATGGCCGCGGCGCTGAAAGACGTGCCGGCCAAACCGTTCCCGGTGGCGCCCGGCGCGGCCCTCATGGCAAGCGCGTCGAAGGGCAAGAGCGGCGCGGCGGCATCGCGCGAGGATCCGGCGAACCTCGACGAGGACAACCCGGACCCCGACGACCGCGCGGCGGCGGACCCCGATTACCGCGGCAGCACAACGCAAGGGCGGACCGGTCGGGGAACTCGCGACTACGCGGAGCCGACGACTCCCGACTATGTATCGCCATATGGGGCGTCGCCGAGTTGGGCACCGCCGAGTTGGCCGGGCTATGCCAGCCCCCGTGGGCGCGGCTATGCCGCGGCGCAGGTGCCCGACGATGAGCCCTCGCGGGCGCCGCGCATCGCGGGCTACCCGGCGCCGCGGCCGGGATATGGCTCGGGATATGCGGCGCCGCCGCGCTACTCGGTGCCTGCCTGGGCACGGCCGAGCGGCGGCACCGGCGGGCTCTACTGATTTGACCTCACTGTCCCGTCGCGGGACGCGCCAGCTGTTGCAGGCGTTTTAGCCACGCCAAGACCCGCCGGCGGTTGACGCCGAAATCATAGCTGCCATAGCGCGCCCGGCTGTAAACGGCGAGGCTCGACCGATCGGCGCCGAGCGCGACAAACTCCACGGTAACGACATCGGGAAAGCGCAGCGCGGCCGAGTGCTGGATCAGCACGAAACGTCGCTCTTCCGGCTCGGCGAACGCCGCCACGATGCGCGGCTCGCGCGCGATGAGGCCCGCCCAGTATTCGGCGAGCCGGTCCGCGCCCATTGCGAACACCGGGCTCGGTACAGCCTCGGCGAACGGGCAATACCGGGCCGGGCAGGCGAGAAAAGCATTCGCCGGCAGCGGGCCGCGCAATTCCGCGAGAGCGGCTGCTTCGCCCGGGCGAAGCCGGTTTTCGGCGTCTCGATCCATGAAGAGGCGCAAGCCCACGCCGAGCGCGCTCATCGTCAGCAGCCCGATCAGGAGGCCGGTTGCCATAGGGCGGGGTATCCCCATCAAGCCACGATCGCTACGTGCCGTCGGGCTGCTCCAGCCCGAAGGCCTCCGCCAGCAGCGAATAGGAGCGTTTGCGGGCGGCGAAATCGTGGCAGATCGTCAACACGACGATCTCGTCGACCCCGTAGCTTTCGGCGAGCGCGGTGAGTTCCGTCTTGACCTGATCCGGGGCGCCGACGACTTGGCGGCGGCGATGGTATTCGACCTCGCGCAGTTCTGCCTCGCTGTAGGGATAGGCGATGGCGTCCTCGGGCGGCGGGAACGGGGCGAGGATGCCGCGGCGCTGGCGCAGCCGCCACAGATCGCGGCTGGCGGCAAGGCGGCGCGCTTCGGCCTCCTCTTCGGCGCACATCACGAAGACGCCGATGCTGCCCTGCGGCGCGGGCAGCCGGATCGACGGCCGGAAGTGCGCCCGGTAGCCCTCCATGATCTCCCGCCCGCCCTCGTCGGTGATGAAATGCGCGAACGAGAACGGCAGGCTGAAATAGGCGGCGTAGAGGGCGCTCTGGTCGCTCGATCCGAGGAGCCAGATTTCCGGGTTGGTGTCGCCCGCCGGCGCCACCCGGATGCGCGAGAACGGGTGGTCCGCCGGCATGGTGTTCTCGAGAAACGCCAAAAGATCGGCGATCTGGTTCGGGAAATGCTCGATGCCGAGCGCCCCCGGCCCGTGCTGCAGCGCGATCGCGGTCAATTGGTCGCTGCCCGGGGCGCGGCCGATCCCGAGATCGATGCGCCCGGGATAGAGCGTCTCCAGCATGCGGAACTGCTCGGCGACCTTCAATGAGCTGTAATGGCTCAGCATGACGCCGCCCGAGCCGACCCGCAGATGCCGGGTCTGGGCCGCCACCAGCGCCACCATGATCTCGGGCGCGCTGCCGGCAAGCCCGGGCGAACCGTGATGCTCGGCCAGCCAGTAGCGGCGATAGCCGAGGCCATCGACGTGGCGCGCAAGCTCGATGGTTTCGAAGAGCGCGTCGCGCGGGGTCACCCCCTCGCGCACCGGTGACTGATCGAGGACGCTCAGCTGCATCGCTGGCACCGCAACCCGCGTGCAGATGCCGATCGACGCAGATTACAGGTTCGGACCATCACACGTAGCCGAAGTCGAGCCCGGCGGGATCGAGCGTCTGGCGCACCGTCCACAATCCCGGCCACGGCGCCGGCTGGTTTGGTGCATGGTAAACCAGGGTGGAATCCAGGTCCCGCCCCGGAACCCCTTGGACCGGTCTGTAGGGGTCGATCGTCGGATGCTGCTGCTTCCAGCGCTCCCAAAGCAGATCGAGGAATGTGTGGTGCAAAAAGAAAACCGGGTCGTTCGGCGATGTCGCGTCGGCCATGTTGCCGCCAATCCAGCGATGCACCGGATTGTGCAGCACGCCTTCGGCAACGCTCTCGAAGCTTGAGGGGCCCGGCGAATAGGGCGTCTTGGCGAGGCCGGCCGAGATATCGGCCGAGGTCGGCAGCCACGCCGTCGCGTCCTCGCCGAACTCCCGCCTGAGGCCGGGGTCGCCCTCGGGATCGTCCCATACCCGAACTTCGAACCTGCCGGTGGCGCGCGCGAAGGGGCCGATCGTTACCAGACCGTTTTGCGCCAGATCGCCGTCGCCACCCAGGAAGTCGGGGGTGAATGGATTGCTCGGGCCGGAGAAACCCCAGTCCCAATAAGGCAACGTGATCGTATTGTCGTTGGCGGCGGCCTGCAGGGCGAGTTCGAACTGACGCAGCAAGATGCGATGCCACGGGAAAAATAGCGACGTCCCGTGCGGCATCGGCTGAAACATCGCCGGCCCCATCATGGCATTCTTATGGACCTCGACAAAGTCGTCGTAGCGCTTTTGGGCTCTGGATGCAATACGCTGTCAACGTCATTCTTGAGCGCCAGCACGGCATTGACGAACGCTGCTTTCTGCGCCGGGGTCAGGTCCCGATGATTGTAGCGGGTGTCCATCAGGTCTACTCCAAATTGGTCGGTTGATGACGCGCGACTGGGGAGTACCGCCGCCGAAAGTTCTTTTGAGGTTCCACCTCCCTATGGTCTTGCGGTTCATCATTGGAAGCGGCTGTGCCCGCCGGGTGGACCGCGGCCTGCCGGTGGTGATGACCGCTCCGGCGCGCTGGTCAGATGGCGCGGGACGGTCCCAAGACCGGTCCCCGGCTCCGCCGTGCGATGCCGACGGCTCAGCCGCCGACCGCGCCCTCGGTGTTGACGTAGACCGCATAGAGCGACTGGCTGGCCGCCATGAAGAGGCGGTTGCGGTGCAACCCGCCGAAGCACAAATTGGCGCAGCGCTCGAGCAATGCGATGCGGCCGATCATCGTGCCGTCGGGCGCGAAAACCGCGACCCCGTTCAAGGCCTCGCTCATCCCCCAGCCACACCACAGATTGCCGTGGACATCGCAGCGGAAGCCGTCGGGCGTGCCGTCGCCGAGATCGGCGAAGTTGCGCGGGTTGGCCAGGCCGGTGCCGTCCGCGACAACATCGAAGACGGTGATCGCGCGCGGCCGGGCTCGCGACTCGACGATGTAAATGCGCGACTCGTCGGGCGAGAAGGCGAGACCGTTCGGGCCGCTCAGCCCTTCGGCGACGACCGTGGCGCGCCCGGTGCGGCCGTCGACGCGATAGACGTTGGTCGGCAGTTCCGGCTCGGCCCGGGTGCCCTCGTAATTGCCGGAGATGCCGAAAACCGGATCGGTGAACCACACCGACCCGTCCGATTTGACGACGACATCGTTGGGCGAGTTGAGCGGCTTGCGCTCGAAGCGGTTGCAAATGTTCGTGATCGAGCCGTCGTGCTCGGTCCGGGTGACCCGCCGCATCCCGTGCTCGCAGGTGACCAGCCGCCCCTGGCGGTCGCGGGTGTTGCCGTTGGCGTTGTTTGACGGCTTACGGAAGATCGTGGTCTGGCCGGTTTCCTCGTCCCATCTGAGGATGCGGTTGTTGGGAATATCGCTCCACAACACGCACCGCTGATCGCCGATCCACACCGGGCCTTCGCTCCAGCGGCAGCCGGTATAAAGCCGCTCGACCGCGGCGTTCATCGGCGGCCGCAACGGCTCGAAACGCGGGTCGAGGGTGATGATTGCCGGGTCGGGATAGGCTTGGGCGGGCTGCCAACCAGTCATTGCCGCTCTCCCTCGAGGGCTGTTCGGTACCGGGCGCGCCGGTGCGGGCCAGCATGCGGCGTTTCCGCCAGCCGCTCAAGAGGCGCGGACAGCAGGCGAAATCAGCCGGTGGGAGATGCCGCGATCTCAGAAGCCGTTCGCGACCGACATGAAAAAGCCGCTGATCGACTGACCGACAAAGGTCGCCCAGCCGACGACGACAATCGAGATGAACGTTGCTATCAGGGCGTATTCGATCGACGTCGCCCCCGAGCGGTCGAGCCACAGGACCATCGGAGCGGTACGCATTAGACCCGTCATCATCGCCATCCGCGGGCGCATGCTTGCCCTCCTTGAGCGTGAGAGCGGCTTCCCGAACGCCGCCCGGCCCGGCCAACGATGATGGCTACAAACCATCCTCGGTGCCGGACCAGTCGCTCGAAATGTTAGCGTTATTGCCAGCTGCGTCAACGCGTTTTGCCCGTTCATAGTCCCACTACCGTGGCTCGAGCTGCCTTCAGTCAAGCTGCCCAGGGGGATGCACAAATTCCCCTATAGCGCATGTTGGGCTGTTTGTATCGCAGAGACGTTATGAAATTTCCGTAAATTGGCGCCGTAATTCTCCCGTGGCGCCCACCGCGGAGCGTCGTCGTTTCCCGGTGAGAATGCGTGGCCCCCATGCGATAGGATGAACAAACACTCCGCTTTCCCGGTGAATTGCGAGGCGCCATGAGCCAGCTCGATCCGATCCCCTATTCCGACGCGCAGATCCGCGCGGTCCTCGAGCGCGTGCGCACGATCGCGATGGTCGGCGCCTCGTCCAACTGGAACCGGCCGAGCTATTTCGTGATGAAATACCTGCAGGGCAAGGGCTACCGGGTGATCCCGGTCAACCCCGGCAATGCCGGCCAGCAACTCCTTGGGGAGACCGTCTACGCCGCGCTGCGCGACATTCCGCTCGATCTGGTCGGCCCCATTGACATGGTCGACGTGTTCCGCCCGGCGGCCGAGGCGCCCGGGATCGTCGAGGACGCGATCGCGATCGGCGCCCCGGTGGTGTGGATGCAGCTCGGCATTCGCAACGACGAAGCAGCCGCGCAGGGTGAGGCGGCCGGGCTCGAGATCATCATGAACCGCTGCCCGAAGATCGAGTTCGGGCGATTGGGCGGCGAATTATCGTGGGGCGGGGTCAACAGCGGCATCATCCAGAACCGCGCGCCCCAAGCCCCAAGACCACGCCGCGCCCGGGCGGGCGCCGCTCCGTCGCATAACCAGGGCTATGGGTTCGAGACCCGCGCGGTCCATGCGGGAGCGGCGCCCGATCCCACCACCGGCGCGCGCTCGACCCCGATCTACCAGACGACATCCTACGTCTTCGAGGACGTCGACCACGCCGCCTCGCTCTTCAACCTGCACAATTTCGGCTTCATCTATTCGCGACTGACAAACCCGACCGTCTCGGTGCTCGAAGAACGCATCGCCAGCCTCGAAGGCGGCCGCGCCGCGGTCGCGGCGGCCTCGGGCCACGCCGCGCAGTTCCTGATTTTCTTCACGCTTCTGCAGCCGGGCGACGAATTCCTCGCCTCGCGCAATCTCTATGGCGGCTCCTTGACCCAGTTCGGCCTGTCGTTTCCGAAACTCGGCTGGAAATGCCATTTCGTCGACCCGACCGACCCGGAGAATTTCCGCCGGGCGATGCCCCCTAAATGCAAGGCGATCTTTATCGAGAACCTCGCCAATCCCGGCGGCATCGTCGTCGACATCGAAAAGGTGGCGGCGGTCGCGCACGAGGCCGGCATCCCCTTGATCGTCGACAACACCCTCGCCACCCCATATTTGTGCCGGCCGTTCGAGTGGGGCGCCGACCTGATCTGCCATTCGACCACCAAGTTTCTCGGCGGTCATGGCGCGGCGCTCGGCGGGATGGTCGTCGAGTCCGGCCGCTTCGACTGGTCACAGGGTGATCGGTTCCCGTCCCTGACCGACCCCGAACCGGCCTATCACGGGCTCAAATTCTTCGAGAATTTCGGGGATTTCGCGTTTACCACCAAGGCGCGCGCGGTGGCCTTGCGGGATTTCGGCCCGACCCTCTCGCCGATGAACGCGTTTTTGACGCTGACCGGCATCGAAAGCCTGCCGGTGCGGATGGACCGGCATGTCCGGAATGCCCAAAAGGTCGCCGAGTTTCTCGACGCCGACAAGCGCGTCGCCTGGGTTTCCTACGCCGGCCTCAAATCGAGCCCGTACCATGAGCTGGCACAGAAATACCTGCCCGAGGGCGCGGGTGCGGTGTTCACCTTCGGGGTCAAGGGCGGCTACGAGGCCGGGATCAGGCTGGTGGAGGGCGTGCGGCTCTTCTCCCACCTCGCCAATATCGGCGATACCAGGAGCCTCATCCTGCACCCGGCCTCGACGACGCACCGCCAGCTCTCCGACGAGCAGCGCGAAGCCGCCGGCGCCGGCCCCGATGTCGTGCGCCTCTCGGTCGGCCTCGAAACCGCCGACGACCTGATCCGCGACCTCGACGAAGCCTTAGCAGGCGCCTGAAGCTCCCTCGCCCCCACCGGGGGAGAGGGCTGGGGTGAGGTGG
>DATCQF010000123.1:0-3717 GCA_036569735.1 Allostellaceae bacterium
GCCCGGCCATGACGATCAGAGTGGCACAAAAATGGTCATCATGGACCGCAATTCGACCACGCGATTTACCGGGCCGCCGATTTGCTGAGGCCCCCTGGAGAGAGGCGTTATCACCGATAAGGGGCCGCACCAGACGGCCCCTTTCTGTTTCGCCTCGGTAGCTGGTGAGGAATTTTCGCAATGGACGATCCAGAGCAACGCTGGGAACAAATCACGGCCGAAATAGCGCAGGCGTCCTCGCCGGACGCGCTCGAACAGGTTCGCATCAATCTGCTCGGCCGGCGCGGCAGCCTCACTCAGGCAATGCGCGTTCTCGGCGAGCTTGGTCCGGAAGAGCGGCGCAGGGTCGGTGCGCAGCTCAACGAACTGAAGGACCGCGCGGCTACCGAAATCGAGGCGCGGGCCGCCGTGCTCCACCGCGCCGCGCTCGCCAACCGCCTCGCCGGCGAGCGCGCCGATGTGACCCTGCCGGTGCTTATCGGCGCCCCGGGCGGGGCCGATGCCGGGCGTATCCACCCGATCAGCCAGACCATCGACGAGATCATCGCGATTTTTGGCGAGATGGGGTTCGTCGTCGCCGAAGGGCCGCATATCGAAACCGATTTCCACAATTTCACCGCGCTCAACATCCCGCCCGAGCACCCCGCGCGCCAGGAGCACGACACCTTCTACCTGCCCGAGCGTGCCGATGGCTCGCGCCTCGTGCTGCGCACCCATACATCGCCCGTGCAGATCCACACGATGCAGGCGCAACCGCCGCCGCTGCGCATCATCGTGCCGGGCCGCACCTTTCGCTGCGACCACGATGCGACCCACTCGCCGATGTTCCACCAGGTCGAGGGGCTGGTCATCGACCGCACGAGCCATATGGGCCATCTGAAGGGCTGCCTCATCGAGTTCTGCCGCGCCTTCTTCGACGTCGACGACCTGCCGGTGCGTTTCCGGCCGAGCTATTTCCCGTTCACCGAGCCCTCGGCCGAGGTCGATATCGGCTGCTCGCGCTCGGGCGGCGAATTGAGGATCGGGGCCGGCGCCGACTGGCTCGAAATCCTCGGGAGCGGCATGGTGCACCCGCAGGTCTTGAAGAATTGCGGCATCGATCCCTCCGAGTATCAGGGGTTCGCCTTCGGGATGGGAATCGAGCGGGTGGCGATGCTGAAATACGGCATCCCTGATCTGCGCACCTTTTACGATTCCGATCTGCGCTGGCTGCGGCATTACGGGTTTGTGCCGCTCGACATCCCCTCGCCGGTGCGCGGGCCGTTATCCGGAGGCGGGGCGGCATGAAGACGACGCTGTCCTGGCTCAAGACCCATCTCGACACCGAGGCAGGGGTCGCCGCCATCGCCGAGCGGCTGGTCATGCTCGGCCACGATGTCGAAAGCGTCGCGGACCGCGCCGCCGGGCTCGCCGGATTTATCGTCGCGCGCGTCATATCGGCCGAGCCGCATCCCAATGCCGACCGGCTCCGCGTCTGCATCGTCGATACCGGATCGGCTCAGGTCCAGGTAGTGTGCGGTGCACCCAACGCCCGGGCCGGGATGAAGGGGGTGTTCGGCCCGGCCGGGGTGCGTATCCCGAAAACCGCAACGGTGCTGAGCGAAAGCGCGATCCGCGGCGTGCCCTCGAAGGGCATGCTGATGTCGGCGGCCGAACTGGCGCTGGGCGAGGATCACTCCGGCATCATCGAACTGCCGGAGGACGCGCCGGTCGGCACACGCTATGCGCGGTTGTTGGGGCTCGACGACCCGGTCATCGACCTCAAGGTGACGCCGAACCGGGCCGATTGCCTCGGCGTGCGCGGCATCGCGCGCGACCTTGCCGCGTCCGGCATGGGGCAGCTGAAGCCGCTCGACACGACCCCGGTCGAGGGAAGCTTCCGCTCGCCAGTCAGGGTCCATCTCGAGGATTTGACCGCCTGCCCGCTGTTTCTCGGGCGTCATGTTCGCGGCTTGCACAACGGGCCGAGCCCGCGCTGGCTGCGCGACCGGCTCGAAGCGATCGGGCTCAGGCCGATTTCGGCGCTGGTCGACATCACCAATTTCGTGACCTTCGACCTCAACCGCCCGCTGCACGTCTTCGATGCAAAGAAGCTCGCGGGCGACCTGACCGTGCGCCTCGCCCGGCCGGGTGAGAAGCTGCTGGCGCTGAACGGCCGCGAATACGAGCTCGACCCGGAAATCACCGCGATCGCCGACCCGGCCGGGGTGCAGAGCCTGGGCGGCGTCATCGGCGGCGAGGCGACCGGGTGCACCGAGGCGACGACCGAGGTGTTTGTCGAGGCGGCCCTCTTCGATAGGGTCCGCACCGCCGCGACCGGACGCCGGCTCGAGATCGCCAGCGACGCGCGCTACCGCTTCGAGCGCGGCATCGACCCGGCCTTTGTCGGACCGGGGCTCGAAATCGCGACCCGGCTGATCCTCGAATTGTGCGGCGGCGAACCATCCGAGATCGTCGTGGCGGGCGCCGAGCCCCAATGGCGGCGCGCGTATCTGCTGCGCCCCGAGCGGATGTCGGGGCTCGGCGGGGTGCATGTGCCGCCACAGGAAAGCCGCGCCATCCTCGAAGCGCTCGGCTGCGTCGTGACCGAAGCCGCCGAGCATGACGGCAGCCTCGGCGTCACCCCACCGCCGTGGCGCGGCGACATCGAGGGCGAAGCGGACCTCGTCGAGGAGGTCTTGCGGATCAAGGGCTACGACCACATCCCGGCGGTGCCGCTGCCGCGCGAGAGCGTGGTGTCGCGCCCGGCCATCGATCCCCGGCGTCGGCGTCTCGAGCTGGTGCGCCGCACCTTGGCCGAGCGCGGGCTCGTCGAGGCGGTGGCCTTCTCGTTCATCTCATCGGACATGGCCGAATTGTTCGGCGGCGCCAAGCCGGAATTGCGGCTGGTCAACCCGATCAGCGCCGATCTCGACGCGATGCGGCCGAGCGTCCTGCCCGGGCTCGCCCTGGCGGCGCGGCGCAACGCCGATCGCGGGTTTCCCGATGTCGCCCTATTTGAGCTGGGGCCGCTCTACCGCGACGACACGCCCGACGGCCAGGTGAACGTCGCCGCCGGGCTGCGCGCCGGCCGGCTCGCCCCGCGCCATTGGCGCGAACCCGCGCGTGAGGCCGATCTTTACGATGCCAAGGCCGACGCCTTGGCCGCGCTCTCTGCCGCCGGCGCGCCCATTGCCAACATCCAGGCCTCGGCCGACCCGCCGCAATGGTACCACCCGGGCCGCGCCGGCAGGCTGCGCCTCGGCCCCACCGAGCTCGGCCATTTCGGCGAGCTCCACCCCGATGTGCTCGACGCCTTCGAATTGAAAGGCCCGGTCGCCGCGTTCGAGGTGTTCATCGACGCCGTGCGCCTGCCGCGAGCCGGTCGCCGCCCGCCGCTCCAGCTGTCGGTCTTTCAGCCGGTCGAGCGCGATTTCGCCTTCATCGTCGATTCTGATCTGCCGGCAGAGACCCTGCTGCGCGCTGCCCGGTCGGTCGACAGGAAGCTCGTCACCGAGATCGGCCTGTTCGACGTCTACGCCGGCAAGGGGCTTCCAGAGGGCAAAAAATCCCTCGCCATCTCGGTCACCCTGCAACCCCAGGACGCCACCCTGACCGATGCCGAGATCGAAGCCTTCTCGAAGCGCCTCGTGGCTGCCGTCGAAAAAGCCACCGGCGGCGCGCTTAGGGGGTGAGCCCAGAGCCGTGTAATTCCCTCCTCCGCTTGCGGGGGAGGGT
>DATCQF010000124.1:0-3011 GCA_036569735.1 Allostellaceae bacterium
GCGCGCGCCCTATGCCTGCATCGAGGCGGTCGAGGCGGCCTCGACCCTGCCGTTCGACGAGGGCTGCGCGCTCGAACGCAAATTGTTCGACCAGCAGGTCGCATCCGACGAGTCGCGGGCGCTGCGCTATGCCTTCTTCGCCGAGCGCGAGGTCGCCAAGCTGCCGCACATCCCGCGCGACACGGCGCTGCGCCCGACCGACAACCCGGCGGTGGTCGGCGCCGGCACGATGGGCGGCGGCATCGCGATGAGCTTTGCGGACTACGGTTACGACGTGAAGATCACCGACGCGACCCCGGAAGCGCTGGAGCGCGGCATGGCCCGCATCCGCGCCAATTACGAGACCAGCGTCAAGCGCGGCAGCCTCGCCCAGGACGAGATGGAACGGCGGCTCGCCCGTATCCACCCGGTGCCGAGCATCGACGACATTGCCGACAGCGACGTCGTCATCGAGGCGGTGTTCGAGCAGATCGCGGTCAAGGAGGAGGTTTGGAAGAAGCTCGACGCCGTGGTGAAGCCTGGCGCCCTCTTATTCTCGAACACCTCGGGCATCGACATCGACATCATGGCCAACGCGACCAAGCGGCCGCAGGATGTCGCCGGCACGCATTTCTTTGCCCCGGCCAACGTGATGAAACTGTTCGAGGTGGTCGAGGGCACCAAGAGCGCGCCCGATGTGATCGCCTCGGCGATGGCGCTCGGCCGCAAGATCGGCAAGGTCAGCGGGTGGGCTGGCAATACCGACGGCTTTCTTGCCAATCGCAGCCGCGCGCCGTTCAGCATCGAGATGAACCTCCTGGCCGAGGAAGGCGCCCTCCCTGAGCAGGTCGACAAGGTGATGGTCGATTTCGGCTACCCGATCGGCCCGTTCGCGGTCGCCGACCTGTCGGGTCTCGATATCGGCTACGACACCCGGAAGCGCCGCGCCGAGCAGAACCCGAACTACCGCAAGATGCCGATCGCCGACCGCATCGTCGAGGCGGGACGGCTCGGGCAGAAGAACGGCAAGGGCTGGTACCGCTACGATCCGGGTGACCGGACCCCGCACCCCGACCCCGAGGTGACCCGCATCATCAAGGACACCGCGGCCGAGATGGGCATCCCGCAGCGCGAACTCAGCGACGACGAGATCCTGAAGCGCCTCTTGTTCGCCAGCGTCAACGAGGCCTGCAAGCTCCTCGAAGAGGGCAAGGCGCTGCGCGCCAGCGACGTCGATGTGATGTGGCTGCACGGCTTCGGCTTTCCGCGCTACCGCGGCGGCCTGATGTACTGGGCCGACGGAATCGGGGTACGCGAGGTCTACAACCAGATCGCCGCCTGGCATCAGCGCTACGGCGAGCGCTGGGCCCCCTCGCCCCTGCTGCGCCGCCTCGCCGAAAGCGGCACCCCGCTCCGGGAGGCGAAGGGAGGAGGCCGCGCATGACCAGGGCTGAACTCGACGCGGCGCTCGCCCGGCTCGGGCTCGATGTGCCGGCGGCGGAGCGCGACGAGATCGCCGCGGCGGCGCATTTCATCGCCGAGATGGTGGCACGGCTGCGCCCGCCCGGCGGACGCGATGTCGCGGCCGAGCCGGCGCATGTCGTGCGCTTCCCGGAGGCTTGAGCGATGGTGGCGGATTTCCTGACGATTGCCGAGGCGGCGCGACTGATCGAAAAAAAGGAGCTGTCGCCGACGGAGCTGGTCGACAGCCGGCTCGACCGCATCGCGCGGCTCGACGGCAGGCTCCACAGCTTCATCCGCGTGCTGGCCGACGAGGCGCGTGCCGCCGCCCGCGCCGCCGAGGCCGAGATCGCCGCCGGCAAATACCGCGGGCCGTTGCACGGCATCCCGATCGGCCTCAAGGACATCTATGAGACCGCCGGGGTCGCGACGACCGGGCATTCCAAAATCATGCAGGACCATGTGCCGAAGGCCGACGGGTTCGCGGTCGCCCGCCTGCGCGCAGCCGGCGCGATCGTCATGGGCAAGCTCGCGACCCATGAATTCGCCTTGGGCGGCCCCAGTTTCGACCTGCCCTGGCCGCCGGCGCGCAACCCGTGGGACACGAGCCGCTTCACCGGCGGATCGTCGAGCGGCACCGGCGCTTCGGTCGCCGCGGGGCTCGTGCTCGGCGGCACCGGCAGCGACACCGGCGGCTGGATCCGCGGCCCCGCCGCCTATTGTGGCATCGCCGGCATCAAACCGACCTATGGCCTCTGCAGCCGGATGGGTGTTCTCCCCCTCGCCTTCTCGCTCGACCATGCCGGGCCCATGGCGTGGAACGCCGAGGATTGCGCGATCATGCTGCAGGCGATGGCCAGGCACGACCCCGCCGACCCGGCGAGCGCCAACCGGAGGATCCCCGATTACCGCGCCGCGCTCGGGGGCGGGGTCAAGGGGCTGTGCATCGGCCTCGTCCGGCATTTCTACGAGCGCGACAACCCGGCCAACGCGGCGACCCGAGCGGCCATCGCAGAGTCCGCGAAAACCCTCGAAGCCCTCGGTTGTTCGGTGCGCGAGGTGACCCTGTCGCCGCTCGCCGACTGGGCGGCCTGCGGCGTCACGATCATGCTCGCCGAAGCCTATGCGATCCACGAGGCCAATCTGCGCACGCGTTTCGCCGATTACGGCGAGATTTTCCGCGACCGCATGGCGCTCGCCGGACTGATCACCGGCGCCGATTACATCCAGGCGCTGCGCCGCCGCCGCGAGTTGGTCGATGAGCTCGACCGGGCGATGGCCGATCTCGACCTGGTGATGACCGCCGCCGCACCCTCCGAAGCGCCGACGATCGACGCGGTTCCCAAATTCGGGATCATGGAACTCCCGAGCCTGACGATGCCGTTCAACGTCACCGGCAGCCCGGCGATGTCGGTGTGCTGCGGCTTCGGCGACGGCGGCCTGCCGCTGTCCTTCCAGATCGTCGGCAAGCGCTTCGACGACGCCACCGTGCTGCGCCTCGCCCATGCCTATGAAGATGCGACGCCGTGGCGCGCGCAGCGTCCGCAACTTTAGCCAATAACCCCCCACCC
>DATCQF010000125.1:0-7800 GCA_036569735.1 Allostellaceae bacterium
GTATAGCGATGGCGTACCGTTCGAGCCGCTGTTCGGTCGAGCCGTCTCAACGCGACCACCTCGAAATACTCGCGGCCGAAAAGATATCCGTTCAGGCCGAGGAAGACAAAAAAATTCATTCCCGGCGCCAGCAGATAAACCGGCAGTGCCAACAGGTTGAGAATGACGGCGAAGACCATCAACCGCAACGTTGCCTTTGTCGTCTCGGCAATTGGCGCGTGCCGCGCGGGGCCCTTTCCCGGATAGTCAAGCGCCTCGACCGCGCCGGCAATCCGGTCAAGAAAAAACCCCATGACGAGTGTCACCACGGCCGGAAACAAGAACCAGGTCACCAGCAACGCCACGAACGCGCCCAACAGGTCGACGAGCCAATCGAGCGGACGCCAGCCGAAGCGGGCATTCTGCTCGAGGACGATGGCGAGGGTAAGCCACAGCCCGGCAAAACTCGCCATTGCGACGGCAAGGCTGAGGCCGACGATCCGGCGCAACGCCGGTTGGAACAGGTTGCCGACGGCTCGGAAGAGGGCGACGAGCATGTGTGCAGCCTTCTACGCGAACCGCCGGGCCCGGCCAATAATGGAGCTGCGGTACGATCCAGCCAAACGTGATCGCCATGTTCGAACCTCACCCCCGCTTGTGGCCTGGGCGTTTGCCCCTATACTCCGCGGCCTTCAATCCGAGCCAGGTGGGGACAAGCGGATGAGTTCTGCCGTCATCGACGTCGTCGGCATCGGCAATGCGATCGTTGATGTGATCGCCCATGCCGACGAGAAATTTCTGGTCGATGAGGACCTGGCGAAGGGGGCGATGACGCTGATCGATGCCGGGCGCGCCGAATCGCTCTACCGGCGGATGGGGTCGGCGATCGAGAGTTCAGGCGGCTCGGCCGGAAATACCATGGCCGGGATCGCTTCGCTCGGCGGGACCGGCGGCTATATCGGCAAGGTGCGCGACGATCTCTTGGGCGAGGTATTCCGGCACGACATGACGGCGATCGGGGTCCGTTTTGACACCCCGGCCGCGACATCGGGGCCGGGGACCGCGCGTCGCCTCGTTCTGGTAACGCCGGACGGGCAGCGCACGATGGGCACCTATCTCGGCGCCTGCGTCGAATTGGGCCCTGCCGACATCGATGGCGGGCTGATCGGCGCCGCCCGGGTCACCTATCTCGAAGGCTACCTGTTCGATCCGCCGCAGGCCCAGGCGGCGTTCCGCGCGGCGGCGGCGATCGCCCACCGCGCCGGGCGCCAGGTCGCGCTGAGTCTCTCCGACCCGTTCTGCGTCGGGCGGCACCGCGCCGCCTTCCGCGAACTGGTCGCGGGCGAAGTCGACATCCTGTTCGCCAATGAGGCGGAAATCTGTTCGCTCTACGAAACGGACGACTTTGCCGCGGCGGTCGCGGCGGTGCGCGGCCATGTGGCGGTGGCGGCCTTGACCCGCAGCGCCGCGGGCAGCGTCATCCTCGCCGGCGACGACGCGCATCCCGTCGCCGCGGCGCCGGTAGAGCGCGTCGTCGACACCACCGGGGCGGGCGACCTTTATGCCGCGGGCTTTCTTTACGGCTTGACCCGCGGCGTTGCGCTCCCCAAGTGCGGAGCAATCGGCAGCCTTTGCGCCGCCGAAATCAGCAGCCATGTCGGTGCGCGGCCCGAGGTTGCGCTCTCCGGGCTTGTCGCGGCGGCGGGCCTTTTCTGAGCGCTCCGCCGCCACTTTTCGTTCGAGGTTCCCCGGGGTTTCATGGATATCCGCAACATCGCGATCATCGCGCATGTCGATCACGGCAAGACCACGCTGGTCGACCAGCTGCTGCGCCAGAGCGGCACCTTCCGCGTCAATCAGCAGGTCGCCGAGCGCGCGCTCGACTCGAACGAGCTGGAGCGTGAGCGCGGTATCACGATCCTCGCCAAATGCACCTCGGTGGTGTGGCGCTCCCGGGGACATGATTTCCGCATCAACATCGTCGACACCCCGGGTCATGCCGATTTCGGCGGCGAGGTCGAGCGCATCCTCAGCATGGTCGACGGCGTCCTCGTGCTGGTCGACGCTGCCGAGGGGCCGATGCCGCAGACCAAGTTCGTCGTCGCCAAGGCATTGGCGCGCGGCCTCAAGCCGATCGTCGTGATCAACAAGGTCGATCGCCCCGACGAGCGCTCGGGCGCGGTCCATAACGAGATTTTCGATCTGTTCGCCCTGTTGGACGCGACCGAGGCACAGCTTGATTTTCCGACCCTGTTCGCCTCGGGCCGCGACGGCTGGGCGGTCGCCGATCTCGCCTCGCCGCATGAGGATCTGGCGCCGCTGTTCGAGCTGATCATCGCGCATGTCCCGCCGCCCGTCGCCGACGACGACGCGCCCTTTGCGATGCTGGCGACGACGCTCGACTACGACCCGTTTCTGGGGCGCGTCTTGACCGGCCTCATTCATTCCGGGGTCGCCCGCCTCAACATGCCGGTGAAGTCGTTGAGCCGCGACGGCCGCACGATCGAGCAGGCGCGGCTGACCAAGCTCCTGGCCTATCGCGGGCTCGAGCGGCGGCCGATCGAGGAAGCGCGCGCCGGCGACATCATCGCGGTCGCCGGGCTCACGCTGACCACGGTCGCCGACACGATCTGCGCCCCCGAGGTGACCAGCGCCCTGCCGGCCGACCCGATCGACCCGCCGACCCTGGCGATGACCTTTTCGGTCAACGACAGCCCGCTCGCCGGCCGCGACGGCAGCAAGGTCACCTCGCGGGTCATCGCCGAGCGGCTCCACCGCGAAAGCGAGGGCAACGTCGCGATCCGGGTGCAGACCAGCGCCGAGCGGGATTCGGTCGAGGTCGCCGGGCGCGGCGAATTGCAGCTTGGCGTCCTCATTGAGACGATGCGCCGCGAGGGCTTCGAGATGTCGATCTCGCGGCCGCGCGTCCTGTTCAAGACCGACCCGGTGAGCGGTCAGCGGCTCGAACCGATCGAGGAGGTCATCGTCGATGTCGACGAGGAATTCGCCGGGATCGTCGTCGACAAGATGAGCCGCCGCAAGGCGGAGATGCAGCAGATGCGGCCCTCGGGCGGCGGCAAGCTGCGCCTCTCGTTCCTCGCGGCAACGCGCGGCCTCATCGGCTATCACGGCGAGTTCCTGACCGATACAAGGGGCAGCGGGGTGATGAGCCGGCTGTTTCACGGCTATGCCCCGTACAAGGGGTCGATCGAGGGCCGCCGCAACGGCGTCCTGATCTCGACTGCGCAGGGCGCCGCGGTCGCTTATGCGCTGTGGAACCTCGAAGATCGCGGCCCGATGTTCGTGACCCCGGGCACCGATGTCTATCAGGGCATGATCATCGGCGCCCACAGCCGCGGCAACGACCTCGAGGTCAACCCGATCAAGGGCCGGCAGCTGACCAATATCCGCACCACCGCCAAGGAAGAAGCGGTGCGGCTGACTCCGCCGATCCAGATGAGCCTCGAAGAGGCGATCGCCTATATCGAGGATGACGAACTGGTCGAGGTTACCCCGACCGCGATCCGCTTGCGCAAGCGCCTCCTCGACGCCAACGACAGAAAGCGCGCGAGCCGCGCCGCCGCGGCCGAGTAGCGCTAACGGGCGGCTTCCACGGCGGCCCGCGCCATGACGATGATCGCGAACAGCGCGAGCCCCAGCGTGCCGATCCACCATTCCTGCCAGATGCCCCAGCCGGAGGAGGCAATGGCCGACGCGGCGAAGAGGCTCCCGCCGGAAGCCGCCGCGTAAAGCCGGGGCCATGGCGCCTCGCCCAGACGCAGCCACAGGAAGCCGATAAACAGCGCGAACAGCGTAGCGCCCGGCGCGCCGAGCTCGAGCCACAGCTGCAGCGCCGAATCATGCGGGTGCAGCGGCAGCCAATTCTGCGCCGGGCGGATCTCGACGTTGCCGCCGGGGATCGCGCGCGCCGAATCGAGGCCCCAGCCGAAGAACGGCCGCTCGGCGATGCGCTCGCCGGTAAAGGACCAAATCAGGAGCCGGTGCCCGGCGGAGTCCTTGAACGCGTCGACGGCCGCGAAGACACCCGGGAGATGCGCCAGCCGCGGCAAGGTCAAGGGCGCGGTCAGGATCGCCAGCATCGCGAGCGCTGCCAGGGTGCGGGCGACGGCGCCCCGCCCGAAATACAACAGCGCCGCAACGGTAACGCCCAGAGGAAGCGCGATCTTTGCCCCGGTGTCGTCGAGCGTGTAGACCGTGGCCGCCATCCCGGCGCCGGCAGCCAGCGCCAGCAGCATCCGGCCGCGGCATACGAGGAGCGCGCCTACCGGCAATGCGAGGAGGGCGAGCCAGACCGCGATCTGGTTAAGCCGCGGCGCGGCGAAAGCGCGGATCGAGACATGTCGGCTGAGGCCCCCGGCGCTGGCCAGGTCGCAAAGGCCAAGCACGATGCCGATGATGGTCCCGGCGCAGAGGCAAAGCGCGAGGCGCCGGGGCGCGGCGATCCGGCTCGCGGCCGCCGCAAGCGCGAGCGCGGCGCCGAACATCAGGGCGAGCCGGAAGTCGAGAGCCAGGCTGCGCGAGGGATCGATTGACCATACCGCCGACAGCCCGCCCCACAGAATAAGGACGCCGAGCAGCGCCGCCGGGTGGCGCAGGGCGCCAAGGCGCCGGGAGGCGTTGGCCGGCGGGTTGGCCAGGACGAGCCCGGCGGCGCACAGCCCGGCGAACCCGGCCAAGGGCGCCGCCCCGAGCGGCCGCAAGGCCAACAGCGGCGGCAGGACCAGGACACAGAAATCGAGCCCTCCTTCGAGCCACGCGCTGGCCGGCGCCGGGAGGCCGCGCGGAAAAATCCGCGGCGTCGCAAGGGCGCCGCCGAGCGGCCGATTTGACTTGGGCGGCTCGCTGACTATAGTGCACCCCCTCTTCCCAAGAACGTGGGCGATTTCCGCCCCGGCCTCCGGTAATGCGACGGATGGCCCTATTGGGACAACAACAAGCTAAAGCGGATCCGCCTCTGATGAGCAAGCGCGAGGAATCGAAGTACAAGATCAACCGCCGTCTCGGCGTCAACCTGTGGGGCCGTGCCAAGAGCCCGCTCAACCGCCGCGAATACGGGCCCGGCCAGCATGGCCAGCGCCGCAAGGGCAAGCTGTCCGATTGTGGCGTGCAATTGCGCGCCAAGCAGAAGCTCAAGGGCTATTACGCCAATATCGGCGAGCGCCAGTTCCGGAAACTCTATGAGGAGGCGGTGCGGCGGCGCGGCGATACCGGCGAGAATTTGATCGAGCTCCTGGAACGCCGGCTCGATGCGACGGTCTACCGCATGAAGCTCGCGCCGACGCCGTTCGCCGCCCGCCAGATCGTCAACCACGGCCATGTGATGGTCAACGGCAGGCGGGTCAACATCCCCTCCTACAAGCTGAGCGACGGCGACACGATCGAGCTGAAATCGCGCGCCAAGGAAATGGCGCTGGTCATCGAGGCGACGCAATCGGGCGAGCGCGATGTGCCCGATTACGTCGAGATCGACCACGAGCGCATGGTCGGCCGCTTCGTCCGGGCACCCAAGCTCGCCGACGTGCCGTTTCCGGTGACGATGGAGCCCAACCTCGTCGTCGAATACTATTCGCGCTGAGTTTCGCGTGGGGCACACGCTCCATGTTGTCCCTGCGCGCCTAGGCGCAATTTCTCCACCGTCACCCCCGCGTGATCCCCGGGTCGAGCCCGGGGAGGGGTCCAGGGCAAGCGACGGAGCTTGGGGCTCTGGATTCCCGCTTTCGCGGGAATGACCAGAACCGAGCGGGGCTTGCCATGCTGACCCTGCAGCTGTCGATCGTCCTGCTGCTGATCCTGGTGAACGGCTTTTTCGCGATGGCCGAGATCGCGCTGGTGTCGGCGCGGCCGGCGCGGCTGAAGCCGCTCGCCGCCGCGGGCAGCCCCGGCGCGGAAGCCGCGCTCGAATTGAAGGCCGACCCGTCGCGCCTCCTGGCGACGGTGCAGATCGGGATCACGATCATCGCGGTGTTGCTCGGCACCTTCGGCGAGGCGACGTTCGGCGAGCGCCTGCAGGAGTATCTGGCCGAGTATGGCGGTATTGCGCCGCATTACGCCCATTACATCAGCATGGCCGTCGTGGTGATCGGCATCTCGTACTTCTCGCTGATCCTCGGTGAACTGGTGCCAAAGCGGATCGCGCTCGCGCATCCCGAGCGGATTGCCGCCGCGCTCGCCCGCATGATGCGCTCGCTGGCGCGCCTCACAACGCCGCTCGAATGGCTGTTGAGCGCGACGACCGATGTGATCCTACGGCTGTTGCCGCTGCATGGCGAGCCGGTGCCGGTCACCGACGAGGAGATCGGCTTCATGCTGCGCGAGGGGGTGGCGGCCGGGCACATCCCGCTCGCCGAAACCGCGATCGTCGAGATGGCGCTGCGCCTCGGCGACCGCCGGATCGGCGCCTTGATGACGCCGCGCACCCAGGTGGAGTTTCTCGATCTCGACGATCCCGAGGAGGAAACAAGGCGGCAGATTCGCGAAAGCGCCTACTCGCGCTTTCCGGTGTTGCAGGGCGGGACCCACCAGCTCGCCGGCATCGTCCAGGTCAAGGATCTGCTCGCCGCGTCGTTTTCCGGGCAGCCCTTCAACCTGCGCGCCGCGCTGCGCCCGCCCTTGTTTCTGCCAAACACGGTGACCGTGCTGCGCGCGCTCGAGGTGTTCAAGTCGAGCGGCGAACCGATGGCGCTGGTGGTCGACGAATATGGCGACCTCGAGGGGCTGGTGACCCTGACCGACATCCTCGAGGCGCTGGTCGGCGATATCCCCGGGGCGGGCGACACCGACTCGCGCATCGTGCGGCGCGAAGACGGCACCTGGCTGGTCGACGGCATGCTCGGGCTCGACGAATTGAAGCAGGCCTTGGGCGTCGGACACCTCGCCGGGGAGGACCCCGAGTTCCACACCCTGGGCGGCTACCTGATGGCGCGGCTCAACCGGGTGCCGATGGTCGCCGACCGGATCACCGCCGACCCCTACCGCTTCGAGATCGTCGAAATGGACGGCCGCCGCGTCGACCGCGTGCTGATCGTCCCGGTCAAGGCAAAGGGGCGCCGGGGTTAGTTGCGTGGGCTACCTGACCGGACCTCGCGTGAACTCTGCGTCTGTGTGCGGATATGGATCGACTGACCTTCATCACGCACATCGTGGATGCGATCGTCTCCCTGGCATGGCCTGCGGTCGCCATATTCCTTATTATCCTACTCCGGCCGCATTTTGGTGGTCTGGCGGCGCGTGTTGAGAGTTTGAAGTTGCCGGGAGGAACCGAAGCCCATTTTCTGCCCAGGGAGGTTGATCCTGGCTTTCCAGTCGCCAAGTCGATCGGCGATCGCATCGGATCATTGAATGCGGTCCAGGCGCTCGCCTTGGCGCGTGCAATGGAGCCGCAAATCCAGCGACGTCGCCCCGAATTGCGGGCATTGATGGCGCAGCTGGATCCGGCCGACAGACGCCTCACCGAGGGCTTGCTGGCCAAGGAGAAACTGCTGAATTGGCAGATTTTTGATGATCGGGATGCCGCGTCGGTCAAGGAATGGAGCGATGCGCTCGACCTCATTGAGCGCGGCTGAGCAAGCGAGGATAGCAATGGCGACCACGACAGTGGTGGAAACTTTTCCCAAAGCCACCGTCACCAGGGAGCAAGTCGAGTCGGAACGGATAGAACGAATCAGGCGGCCTGATATTCTCTCCAGTGAGATCAGCGACAGTAACGATCCTGAGCGCTGGGTGCTCAAGACAGTCATACAGCTTGATCGATAGGGAACCGGCGCGCAGCTATTCGGCTTCTCCGCCGTCGCTGCCGGAGAG
>DATCQF010000126.1:0-2118 GCA_036569735.1 Allostellaceae bacterium
GGTCAGGGCAAAACCGAAGCCGGCTTCGGCCCGCGCCTGCAATGCGCCGGTTCCGGCAAGCACCCGGCCGGGACGGCGCCGCCGGCGGGCCCGCACCAGCGCCACCGCGAGCTGGTTCGCCAGGATTTCGTCATAGGCGAGACGCTCGCGCGCCGCGGCGGCCGGGTCGAGATCGGCTTCGCTCTGCGGCGCGTGCACGGCGGCGAGCGCCGCGCGCCAGTCGGGCCACCGGCGCCGGGCGCGCCATGCCGGATCGAGCCATTCCGGCATTTCCGGCGCGCGTACGATCGCGGCCGCCGCCGCCTTCGCGGCGATGCGCGACGAGAGGCCGGCGGTCAGCGGGTAGACCGGCTCGATCGGCTTCACCTCGCCGGCCTGCTCGGGCGGCACCACGTAATCGGGATGGGCGATCTGCGCCGTCGCACCGTAATATTCGACACGGCCACTGACGATCCGCTCGGCGCCGACCGGCAGGAGCCGCTGCAGGTAGTCGCCTTTGACGTTGAAATAGATCAGCGTCAGGGTCCCGCTGCCGTCGCCGCACAGCACCCGGTACGGCCGGCGCCCGAAGCCGGGCTGGTGGCGCTCGACCCGCACCTTCAGGGTGACGATCGCGTCCGGCCAGTCGCGCGGATTGAGGGCGCCGATCGGCGGCGCGGCGCGGCGGTCGACGAGCCCCACCGGCAGATGCCACAACAGATCGACGACCAGCGGCCCCGCCGCCTTCTCGATCAGGCGGCCAAGCTGCGGCCCGATGCCGGGCAGCACCGTCACCGGCGCGAACAGCGGGTTGAGCAGGGCGGAGCGCATGGCGCGTGAGGTAAACCAGATTGGAAGCTGACGCGGGCGTGTAGGATGTCTATATCCGACACAGCATTCCAGCCCCTCACCCCTACCCTCTCCCCGCCAAGGGCGAGAATTTGGGGTGAGGGGCCGCTTGGCGTGCGTCCGATGAGCAGGTGCTGATGACAACGCCGCCCGACATCCGCCGCAAGCGGCTCCTGTTCCGCTCCTGGCACCGCGGCACGCGCGAGGCCGATCTGATCCTCGGCTCGTTTGCCGAGGCGAATCTCGCCGCCTTCGACGAACCCCGGCTCGACCGCTACGAGGCATTGCTGGAATGCCCCGATGCCGATCTCTTCGACTGGATCACCGGCCGCACCGCGCCGCCGCCCGAATACGACACCGACGTGACCCGCCTCTTGCTCGCCTTCCGCTATACCCCGCGCGCGACATGAGAGACCGGCGCGCCATGCGGAGGCGGGAGTTTATCACGGTGCTCGGCGGCGCGGCGGCGTGGCCGCTGGTGGCCCGCGCGCAGCAGAAGGCGATGCCGGTGATTGGGTGGCTCTACGGCGGCAGCCCGTTGCCGCCCAATACGGAGTCGCCGGCTGCGGCGGCGTTTCGCAAGGGACTGAGCGAGACCGGCTATGCCGAGGGACAAAACCTGGCGATCGAATTTCGCTTTGCGGAGGGCCACTTTGATCGGCTACCCACATTGGTCGCCGATCTCGTCGGCCGCAAGGTCAGCTTGATCATAGCCGTTGCCGCGGTGTCGGCGCTGGCGGCGAAAAAGGCAACCTCGACGATCCCGATCGTATTCGCCGGCGTCAACGACCCGATCGGGTTGGGCTTAGTCGCCAGTCTCGCTCAACCCGGCGGCAATATCACCGGCTTTAGCAATATTTCGAGCCAGTTGACGCCCAAGCGGCTCGATCTGCTGTGCGAGCTGTTGCCTCACGCCACGGTCATTGCCCTCCTGGTAGACCCGAACAACCCGGGGACCAACGCCCTGATCGAGGCATCGCAGGAAGTGGCGCGCGCGAAGAGGGTACAGCTCCCGATCCTGAAGGCCAGCACCGAAAGCGAGATTGATGCCGCTTTCGCCTCCCTGGTTCAAATGCAGGCCGGCGGGCTCGTCGTCGGCCTCTCTCCGTTTTTCAGCGGCCGGATCGACCAGCTGGTGGCCCTGGCATCACGCCATGCCGTTCCAGCAATCTATTACCTGCGCAGTTTCGCCGAGGCCGGTGGCCTGATCAGTTATGCAGACAACTTCCTCCCTGCCTTTCGCGAGGCCGGGATTTACGCCGGCAGGATCCTCAAAGGCGAGAAACCGGC
>DATCQF010000127.1:0-5682 GCA_036569735.1 Allostellaceae bacterium
GCGCCAGCCGATCGAATCGCGCAAGAAAAGTACGAGCAATACGCCGACCGGCCACGGCCAGGCGCCGCCGATGAACTGCATGAATGCCGTGAGGCGCCCGCGAATGTTCTTTGGCGCGTATTCGGCAGTGTAGGAGAAGCACAGCGGCTGCTCGGCGCCGAGCCCGACGCCGGCAACGAAACGAAATATCAGCAGCCACGAGAGACCGGGGTCGAAGCCGATGCTCGGGATCGGCGGCAGGGCGGCGATGATCGTCGCCAGGCCGAACAGCAGGAGGTTGAACTGGTAGACCGCCTTGCGGCCGAACCGGTCGGTGAACTCGCCCTGCCCGAGGGTACCGACGAAGAGCCCCGCCAAGGTGGCGCTGCCGATCCAGGGCACCTGCGCCTGGGTGACGAAGCCGCTCTTGATCAGGTCGGGGACGAGCGCCCCGAAGATCGTGAAATCCATCACGTCGAAGAAATAGCCCGACGCGACCAGCGCCAGCACCTGCCAATGGAGCCGCCCCATCGGCGCGTTATCCATCGTCTCGCCGACATAGGCCTCGACGGTTTGGGCGGTTGCCGCTGCTTGGGCCATGGCTGTCTCCCCCTTAGCCGCGCACTGGTTGCGCTGGTCCCGACCACTGGTCGTTTTTAGCGCATCGAGACTAGCACGACCGGCCAAGCGGAAGTCCAGCTTTGCGGTCCGCGAGAACCTGATCGGCATCGGCGGCGTATGGCTGCTGCGACAAATCTTCGCAGCATCGCCGCGCCCACTGCGCTACGATCGGCGATGCCCCTCCGGGGCGAGCCCACCCCCGTGGACCGTGGCTGGGCAGATGTCATGAGGAGGAGAGGTTTATGAGCCGCGCCTATAACGTCATCGATGCCGACGGTCACATCCTCGAGCCGCTCGATCTGTGGGCCAAATACATGGACCCCAAGTTCCGCGACCGCGCGCCGCGGCTCGTCACCGACAACGAGACCGGCAAGGAGAAGCTCCTCGTCGAGCAGCAGATGCTCGGCAGCGAGCAGGGCATGGGCGGGATCGGCGGGGTCGGCGCGCGCCAGGGCGAGATCAAGGCCGCCGAGATGAAATACGAGGAGGGCCGCCCCGGCGGGTTCGACCCGCACAAGCGCATCCCGGACATGGATTCGGACGGCATCGACGCGGCGTTTCTCTATCCCAGCATGGGGCTCTTCGCCGGTGCGGTGCACGACCCGGCGCTCGCCAGCGCCTTGTGCCGCGCCTACAACCGGTGGCTCGCCGATTACTGCAAGCCCTATCCCGACCGCCTGTTCGGGATCGCGATGCTGCCGATGCAATCGGTGCCGCACGCGATCGAGGAGATGAAGTTCGCCCGGAAGGAACTCGGCTTCAAGGGCTCGTTCATCCGTCCCAACCCGTATAACAACAAGATGATCGACCATCCCGATTACGAGCCGTTCTGGGCCGCCGCCGAGGATCTCGACATGGCGATCGGGTTCCATGAGGGCGGCTCCTCCGGCATGCCGACGGTCGGCATCGACCGCTTCGAGGGGCGCGCCGCCCGCCATATCGTCTCGCACACGATGGAGATGATGCTGGCCTGCCTGGCGGTGATCTGGGGCGGGGTGTGCGAGCGCCACCCGAAAGTGCGCATCGGCTTTCTCGAATCGGGCGGCGGCTGGATCGCCCCGTGGCTCGACCGCATGGACCGGCACTTTGATGACCAGGGGTTCAACGATTCCGGCCTCACGACCCGGCCGAGCGACCTCTTCCGGCGCAATTGCTGGATCTCGTTCGAGCCGGTCGAGGGCAGCCTCCACGTGCTGGCCGACTATATCGGGCCGACCAAGATCATGTGGGCGACCGACTATCCGCACCGCGACGGCTTCTTCCCCGGCGCGCCCGACATGGTGAGGAAGCAGCTCGAGGGCCTCTCCCCCGCCACCAAGCACGGCGTCATGGCCGGCGGCGCGATGGGCTTCTACGGGCTGAACTGAGACTTTTTAGCCCCTCTCCCGCGGTGCGGGAGAGGGGTTAAATCGTCTGCGTTCGGCATGCTGAACGACATTCAGTCTCGCCCCGGGGCCATAGCTGCGCTAGTATCGCGCATCGGTGAGTTGATCCCCGAGAGGAGACCCTGATGACCCGCGCCTACAACGTTGTCGATGCCGACGGTCATATCCTCGAGCCGCTCGACCTTTGGGCCAAATACATCGACCCGAAGTTTCGCGACCGGGCGCCGCGCATCGTCAAGGGTGACAACGGCAAGGAGCGGCTCATCATCGAGGAGCATGCGGTCGGCGACAGCCGGATCGGCATCGGCCGGATCGGCGGGGTCGGTGCCCGGCAGGGCGTCGTCGAGGCCGACACGATGGCCTACAAAGACGGCAAGCCCGGCGGCTTCGACCCGCATGCCCGCATCCCCGATATGGATGCCGACGGCATCGACGCGGTGTTTCTCTATCCGAGCCTCGGCCTCTTTTCCGGGGCGATCCACGACCCCGAACTGGCGGCGGCCGTGTGCCGCGCCTACAACCGCTGGCTCGCCGACTACTGCAGCCCCTATCCCGACCGCCTCTTCGGCATCGCGATGCTGCCGATGCAATCGGTCGACCTGGCGATCGCCGAGATGCGCTTCGCCCGGAAGGAACTGGGCTTCCGCGCCGGGTTTTTGCGGCCGAACCCCTATCACGGCCTCAAGATGATCAGCGACCCGATGTACGAACCGTTCTGGGCCGCGGCCGAGGATCTCGACCTGGCGATCGGTTTCCATGAGGGCGCCTCCGCCGGGATGCCGCAGGTCGGCGTCGATCGCTTCTCGGGGCGCGGCGCACAGCACATCATTTCCCACACGATGGAAATGATGCTGGCCTGCCTCGCGGTGATCTGGGGCGGGGTGTGCGAGAAGCACCCGAAGATCCGCATCGCCTTCCTCGAGTCGGGCGGCGGCTGGATCGCGCCGTGGCTCGACCGCATGGACCGCCACTTCGACGACCAGGGCTTCAACGATTCCGGCCTGACGACCCGCCCGAGCGACCTCTTCCGACGCAATTGCTGGATCTCGTTCGAGCCGGTCGAGGGCAGCTTGCACGTGCTCGCCGACTATGTCGGCGCCAACAAGATTATGTGGGCGACCGACTACCCGCATTCGGACGGGTTCTTCCCGGGCGCGCCCGACATGATCAGGAAGCAACTCGAGGGCCTGTCGCCCGAGACCAAGCACGGCGTCATGGCCGGCGGCGCCCTCGGCTTTTACGGGCTGAACTGACGAGACCCATTACCCCACTCCCCGCACGCGTTCGATCCGGAGGAAACGCTGATGACACGCGCTTATAATGTCGTTGATGCCGACGGTCATATCCTCGAGCCGCTCGACCTTTGGGCCAAATACATCGACCCGAAGTTCCGCGACCGCGCGCCTCGCATCGTCAAAGGTGACAACGGCAAGGAGCGCCTCATCATCGAGGAGCACGCGGTCGGCGACGGCCAGCGCGGCATCGGCCGGATCGGCGCGGTCGGGGCCCGGCAAGGCGTCGTCGAGGGCGACACGATGGCCTACAAGGACGGGAAGCCCGGCGGGTTCGATCCGCACAAGCGCATTCCCGACATGGATGCCGACGGCATCGACGCGGCGTTTCTCTATCCGAGCCTCGGCCTGTTTGCCGGCGGGATCCACGATCCCGAACTGGCGGCTGCGACGTGTCGCGCCTACAACCGCTGGCTCGCCGATTATTGCAAGCCGTATCCCGACCGCCTCTTCGGGGTGGCGATGCTGCCGATGCAGGATGTCGACCTGGCGATCGCCGAGATGCGCTTCGCCAAAAAGGAGCTGGGCTTCCGCGGTGGCTTTCTGAGACCGAACCCGTACCACGGTCTCAAGATGATCAGCGATCCGATGTACGAACCGTTCTGGGCCGCCGCCGAGGACCTCGATTTCTCGATCGGCTTCCATGAGGGCGCCTCGAGCGGCATGCCGACGGTCGGCGTCGACCGCTTCGAGGGCCGCGGCGCCCGCCACATCGTCTCGCACACGATGGAGATGATGCTGGTCTGCCTGGCGGTGATCTGGGGCGGCGTGTGCGAGCGGCACCCGAAGCTCCGCATCGGCTTTCTCGAATCGGGCGGCGGCTGGATCGCACCGTGGCTCGACCGCATGGACCGCCATTTCGACGACCAGGGGTTCAACGATTCCGGCCTGACCACGCGCCCGAGCGAACTCTTCCAGCGCAATTGCTGGATTTCGTTCGAACCTGTCGAGGGCAGCCTCAAAGTGCTCGCCGATTATGTCGGCCCCAACAAGATCATGTGGGCGACCGACTACCCGCACCCGGACGGGTTCTTCCCCGGCGCCCCCGATATGGTCAGGAAGCAGATCGAGGGCCTGTCGCCAGAGACCAAGCACGGGGTCATGGCCGGCGGCGCGCTCAGCTTCTACGGCATGAACTGATCCTCACCGCACTCGTCCGTCAATCCCGCGCACGCGGGAATTCAGGAGCCGCAAGTTTCCGCGCTTGCCCTGGACCCCCGCTTTCGCGGGGGTGACGGAATCTTCCTGGGAGAAAACCCTGATGACGCGCGCCTACAACATCGTCGATGCCGACGGCCATGTGCTCGAGCCGCTCGATCTGTGGGACCATTACATGGACCCGAGGTTCCGCAACCGGGCGCCGCGGCTGATCAAGGACACTGACGGCAAGGAGCGCCTCGTCATCGAGGAGCAGATCCTCGGGAGCGCGCAGGCCGGGCTCGGCGGCGCCGGCGCGGTCGGCGCCCGGCAGGGCGTCGTCGCTTCCGATACGATGGAGTACCGCGACGGCAAGCCCGGCGGGTTCGATCCGCATGCGCGGATGCCCGACATGGACGCGGACGGCATCGACGCCGCGTTTCTGTTTCCGACGCTCGGCCTGTTTTCCGGCGCCATCCACGACCCGGAATTGGCCGCCGCGACCTGCCGCGCCTACAACCGCTGGCTCGCCGACTACTGCAAGCCCTACCCCGACCGGCTGTTCGGCATTGCGATGCTGCCGTTGCAATCGGTCGATCTCGCGATCGCCGAGATGCGCTTCGCCAAAAAGGAGCTCGGCTTCAATTCCGGTTTCATCCGGCCCAACCCGTACAGCGGCAGCAAGATGATCAGCGACCCGATGTACGAGCCGTTCTGGGCGGCGGCCGAGGATCTCGACTTCGCGATCGCCTTTCACGAGGGGGCCGGCGGCGGCATGCCGCAGGTCGGGATCGACCGCTTCGAGGGGCGCGGCGCCCGCCACATCATCACCCACACGATGGAGATGATGCTGGCATGCCTCGCGGTGATCTGGGGCGGCGTGGTCGAGCGGCACCCGAAATTGCGCATCGCCTTCATGGAATCGGGCGGCGGCTGGGTGGCGCCCTGGCTCGACCGCATGGACCGCCATTTCGACGATCAGGGGTTCAACGATTCCGGCCTCAAGACCCGGCCGAGCGAACTCTTCAAGCGCAATTGCTGGATCTCGTTCGAGCCGGTCGAGGGCAGCTTGCACGTGCTCGCCGACTATATCGGGCCGCACAAAATCATGTGGGCGACCGACTACCCGCACCCCGACGGGTTCTTCCCCGGCGCCCCCGACATGGTCAAGAAGCAGCTCTCCGGCCTCTCCGCCGAAACCCGGCACCAGGTCATGGCCGGCGGCGCGATGGCCTTCTACGGGCTGCACTGACCGGATTTCCCTCACC
>DATCQF010000128.1:0-4404 GCA_036569735.1 Allostellaceae bacterium
GCTCCGGCAGGCGGTGCGCGGCGGCGACCTCGGCGGAGATCGCGGCGATCCCGCCAATCGCGAGCGGCACGCCGATCCCCCAATCGACCTGCCCGGCGCCGCCATAGGTCAAGAGGGCGACGATCGTGCCGGGGCAGACGAGGGCCAGCGCCAGACCCTGCGCCTCGGCCTGCCGCACCCCGAAGAACGCGGTGAGGATCGGCGGAGCGATAAAGGCGCCGCCGACCCCGAACAACCCCGACACCACGCCTCCCGCCACCCCGAGGATTGCGGACCATCCCCAGGCCAGCGGCGAGCGGCCCGACAACCCAACAAAGCCGCGCCACGTGACGTACGCGACGATCGCCGCGAGGATCACCAGAAACCCGGCAAAGGCGATGCGCAAATGATGCGGGTCGAGCCCGGTCGCGATGCGGGCAACCGGGTAGGTCGCGGCAAGCGCCGAGACAGCCAGGGTCAGGGCGATGCGCGGGTCGAGCCCGACCCTCTGGCGGTAGCGCCAGAACCCCAGCATGACGTTCGGCACGACCATGACGAGCGTCGTACCCTGGGCGACCTGCTGGTCGAGGTCGTAGAGCATGCCGAGGAGCGGTATCACGATGACCCCGCCGCCGACGCCGAACAAGCCGCCGATGATGCCCCCCGCCGCGCCCAGCCCGGTTGCCGCCAGAACCCGAAGGGCCGCAATCATCATCGGTGATCCTCGCGCCCCGGGGGCGATTGGGGGGTGATCAGGCGGTGTGCCGAACGCGGTGACAATACCCCTTGTCCGCGCGTAGCATCACCGCAAGCGGTCGGCGCAGGAGAGGATCATGGCGGCAGACAATGGCGGCGGAGCTCTGGGCGGCAAGGTCGCGGTGGTCACCGGCGCCAGCAGCGGCATCGGCGCCGCCAGCGCGCGCCTCTTCGCCAAAGCGGGAGCCCGAATCGTCGTCGGCTACAACCGGGGGATCGACCGCGCCAACGCGGTGGTCGGCGGATTGGCCGGCAGCGGCCATAAGGCGATGCACCTGCCGCTCGAGGACACCGCCCAGATCAAGCGGGTCGCCGCCGCGGTCAGGGAGGAGTTCGGCCGCGCCGACATCCTGGTCAACTCCGCCGGGTTTACCCGGATGGTGGCGCACAGCGACCTCGACGCGCTCGACGACGATCTGATCGACCAGGTGCTGACCGCCAACGTGCGCGGGCCCTTTGCGACGATCCGCGCCTTTGTGCCGCTGCTGCGCGAGTCGGGGGATGGGGTCATCGTCAACATCTCCTCGGGCGCGGCGCAGTCCGGCACCGGCAGCTCGATCATCTACGGCGCCTCCAAGGCCGCGCTCAACACGATGAGCATGGCGCTGGCGCGGGTGCTCGGCCCCGAGATCCGCGTCGTCGTCGTCGCGCCCGGCATGGTCCATACCGACTTTGTCCCGGGCCGCACCGAGGAGATGATGGCGCGCGCCGCAATGGCGACGCCGTTGAAGCGCGCGATCGAAGCCGAGGACGTGGCGCTGGCGGTACTGGCCTGCGTTACCCATCTGACGCATACCACCGGCTCGATCATCAGCGTCGACGCCGGGCGGCACCTTTGAGGGGATGATGGCCAACATCCTGCGGCAACGCGACATCATCGACCGGCGGGCGCTCGCCGATGCGCTGGCGCTGGCGATCGGCGACGCGCCGGCCTCGACGCTCGACCGCAAATTGCTGCTGCCGCCGCTCAAGGCTGCGCTCGCCCGGGGCCACGCCGAGATCCGCCGCCGGTTCGACGCCGACGGCACCGCGACCCGGGCGGTCCGTGAGCAATGCTTTCTGGTGGATCAGCTGATCCGAACGCTCTACGACCTCGCCACCGAGACGGTCTATCCCCTCGCCAACCCGACCTCGGGGGAAAAGATGGCGATCGTCGCGGTCGGCGGTTACGGCCGCGGCGAGATGGCCCCGTTCTCGGATATCGATCTCTTGTTCCTCCTGCCCTACAAGCAGACGCCGCATACCGAGCAGGTGATCGAGTTTCTGCTCTATATGCTGTGGGATCTGGGGCTCAAGGTCGGGCAGGCGGTGCGCTCGGTGGCCGAGTGCCTGCGCTATGCCAAGGCCGATCTGACGATCCGCACGGCGCTGATCGAGGCGCGCTATGTGTGGGGCGAGCAGGCGCTCTACACCGAATTGAAGCAGCGTTTCGAAACCGAGATTCAGCGCGGCACCGCGGCGCAGTTCGTCGAGGCCAAGCTTGCCGAGCGCGACGCGCGGCATATCAGGGTCGGCGACAGCCGCTACCAGCTCGAACCCAATGTGAAGGAGGGCAAGGGCGGCCTCAGGGATCTGCACACGCTGTTCTGGATCGCCAAATACATCTACCGCATCGACGACGTCGCCAAGCTGGTCGAACTGGGGGTCTTGTCGGCCGAGGAGTCGCAGCGCTTCGAGCGCGCCCAGAGCTTTTTGTGGACGGTGCGCTGCCACCTGCATTACCTCGCCGGGCGCGCCGAGGAGCGCCTGACCTTCGACATGCAGACCGAGATCGGCGCCGCCATGGGCTACGCCGACCGGCCGGGGGCGCGCGGCGTCGAACGTTTCATGAAGCATTATTTCCTGGTGGCGAAGGATGTCGGCGACCTGACCCGCATCTTCTGCGCGATCCTCGAAATCGATCAAAAGGGCAAAAGACGGCTGTCGTGGCTGCGCTGGGGCCAGACGCGGCGTCGGCTCGACGGCTTCGCGGTCGATGGCGACCGGCTGACGATCCCGTCCGAGGATTTATTCAAGAAGGACCCGGTCGCGCTCATCCGGCTATTTCATGTCGCCCAGGAGCACGACCTCGACATCCACCCGCGCGCGCTCCTCGCGGCGACGCAGTCCTTGCGCCTCGTTGACGCGAAGCTGCGCGAGAACCCCGAGGCCAACCGCCTGTTCCTCGAAATCCTGACCTCGCGGAAGAGCCCGGAAATCGCGCTGCGCCGGATGAACGAGGCCGGGGTGTTCGGCAGGTTCATCCCCGATTTCGGCCGCGTCGTCGCGCAGATGCAGTACGACATGTACCATGTCTATACGGTCGACGAGCACACCATGTTCGCGATCGGCATCCTCCACCAGATCGAAACGGGGCAGCTGAAGGACGAGCTGCCGGTCGCCAGCGCGATCATGCCGACGATCGTGTCGCGCCGGGCGCTTTATCTCGCGACCCTCCTGCACGACATCGCCAAGGGCCGCGGCGGCGACCACTCCGAGCTTGGCGAAAAGGTCGCGCTCAAGCTGGGCCCGCGTCTCGGGCTTTCCGCCGAGGAGACCGAGACCGTCGCGTGGCTCGTGCGCTGGCACCTCTTGATGAGCAGCATCGCCTTCAAGCGCGACATCGCCGACCCGCAGACAGTCCAGGATTTCGTCGCGCGGGTGCAGTCGCCGGAGCGGTTGAAGCTGCTGTTGGTATTGACCTGCGCCGACATCCGCGCGGTCGGCCCCAAGATCTGGAACGGCTGGAAAGCGGCGTTGCTGCGCGAAATCTACCACAGCGCGCTCGATACGATCACCGGCGGGCTCGCGGTCGAGGAAGGACGCGATTCGCGGATTGCGGCGGCGCAGGAAGCGGCGCGCGCGCTGCTGCCGGACTTCACCGACGAGGAATTCACCACCATCACCAGCCGCGGCTACCCGTTCTACTGGCTGTCCCTGGATGCCGAGACGCATGCCCGCCATGCCCGGCTGATGCGCGAGGCCGATTCCAGCGGCGCCCCGCTCACCGTCGAAAAGCGCATCGATCCGGCGCGTGCGGTGACCGAAATCACCCTCTACACCGCCGACCACGCGGGGCTCTTTTCGCGCATCGCCGGGGCGCTCGCGGTGTCGGGCGCCAACATCGTCGACGCCAAGATCATGACGATGTCGAACGGCATGGCATTGGATACGCTGTGGGTGCAGGACCAGGACGGGACGCCCTTCGACCGCCCGGACAAGCTGGCGAAACTCGCCTTTGTCTTCGAGAATGTGCTGACCGGCGACTTGAACCCGCATCTCGAACTGGAGCGAGCGCCGGCCTTCCCGAGCCGGATGAGCGTCTTCACCGTGCCGCCGCGGGTCCTCGTCGACAACCAGGCGAGCCGCTCGCACACCGTCATCGAGGTCAACGGCCGCGACCGCCCCGGGCTACTATGGGAGGTGACGCGCGAACTGACCCGGCTCAGCCTGCAGGTCTCCAGCGCCAAGATCTCGACCTACGGCGAGAAGGTCGTCGACGTGTTCTATGTCAAGAACCTGTTCGGCCATAAGGTCGAGCACCCGCAAAAACTCGCCGAAATCCGCACCACCCTCGAAGCGGTGCTGGCCAAGGGCAACGCCGCCGCCCGTGCCCTCGCCTCCGCGACCCGCCGCGCCAGGGCGACGGTGGCGGCCGCGGAGTAGACTCCAACACCCCGTGGCCGGGCT
>DATCQF010000129.1:0-2611 GCA_036569735.1 Allostellaceae bacterium
CCTCGCCCGCCTCGCCCACGACCTCCTGCTGCGCCCCTATCTCGACAGCGAAGAATCGCACGAATTGGGCGAAGCCTTTGCGCAACGCCGCACGCCCGACCCGGACAAATTCGGGCATTGAGGACGATGGTGTTTGGCTTCGTCCACAGCCTGGGACAGGCGATGGCGCGTCCTTCGAGACGGCCGCTTCGCGACCTCCTCAGGATGACGTTCTTCTTTAATGCCATCATAAATTCACGTCATCCTGAGGAGCGTCCCAGAGGGGTGCGTCTCGAAGGACGCACGGCACCCATGCCGGCTGCGATTATAGTTGCGCATACAGAGGGACTGCGCGGGTCATGACCAACACCCTCCTCACCCTGCACGACCCCGAGGCGGCGCGGCGCTATTACGCGGACGGGCTGTGGCGCGCGGACACGCTCTACACCCTTCTGCGCGAGCACGCGGCGCGGCGGCCCGATGCGTTTGCTCTGCGCGACGGCGCGCGGCGGCTGACCTGGCGTGCGCTGCTGGCGCTGGTCGATGCGGTGGCGACCGATCTCGACGGGGCTGGGCTGAAGCGCGGTGAGCGGGTCGCGGTGTGGCTGCCGAGCCGGGTCGAGTCGGTCGCGGTGCTGCTCGCCTCATCGCGCCAGGGCTATGTGTGCAATCCGTCGCTGCACCAGAACTACACCGTCGCCGAGATCGTCGCCCTCTTGGCCCGCACCCGCGCGGCAGCGTTGTTCGCGCAGCCCGGCTACGGCGCCGATGCCCGCACCGCCGACATCTTTGCCGCTGCCGCCGAGCTATCCGGCCTGCGCCGGGTCTATTCGCTGGGCGATGGGCAGGCGAATACCGCACGGTTTCCGGAAGCGCCCCCACCCTGCCCTCCCCCGCCTGCGGGGGAGGGTGAGAACGGGAGGTTGCCAACGGCCGATCTGAACCCGGACAAAATCGTCTACCTCGCGTTCACCTCGGGCACGACGGGCACGCCGAAGGGCGTCATGCATTCCGACAACACGCTCTTGGCCAACGCCCGGGCGATGGTCGAGGACTGGCGCCACGACGAGCGCACGGTGCTCTTGAGCCTCAGCCCGTTCAGTCACCACATCGCGACCGTCGCGCTGGCGCAGTCGCTGGCGGCCGGAATGGAGCTGGTGGTCAACGCGCCGCCGGCGGGCATGACGCCGCTCGACTGGATCCTGGACACCGGCGCGACCTACGTGATGGGCGTGCCGACCCATGCGATGGACATCCTCGGCGAAATGCGCCGCCGCGGGCTGCAAAACCTCGGCGCGGTGAGGACCTTCTACATGGCCGGGTCGCCGATCCCGCGCGAGGTCGCGCAGGCGTTTCTCGACCGCGGCGTCACCCCGCAGAACGTCTACGGGATGAGCGAAAACAGCTCGCACCAGTACACCCTGCCGAGCGACCCGGCGCAGACCATCGTCGCGACCTGCGGGCGGGCCTGCAACGCCTACGAGATCCGCCTGTGGGACCAGGAGAACCCCGACCTCGAAGTGGCACAAGGCGAGATCGGCGAGATCGGCGGACGCGGCGCCTGCCTGATGCTCGGCTATTTCGACAACCAACAGGCGACCGAGGATTCGTTCAACCGGGAGGGGTGGTTCATGTCGGGCGATCTCGGCCGGTTCGATGCCGAGGGCTGCCTCGAAATCGTCGGCCGCAAGAAGGACCTGATCATCCGCGGCGGCCACAACATCCATCCGGCGCGGGTCGAGGACCTCGCGATGCGCCATCCCGCCGTCGCACGCTGTGCCGCCTTTGCGGTCGCCGATCCCCGGCTCGGCGAAAAAATGTGCCTGTCGGTCATCTTCCACGAGGGAGCGAGCGCCGAGGCACACGAATTGCTGGCGCACCTCAACGCGGCCGGGCTGTCGCGCTACGACATGCCGGAGTATTTCATCGCGATGACCGCCTATCCGCTGACCGCCAGCGGCAAGATCTTGAAGCGCGAACTGGTCGAATGGGCGAAAACCGGGCAGATCCAGCCGGTGCCGGTGCGCTGGACCGACCCGTCCCGGCAACAGGAGTAAAGGGCGCCATGGCGATCCATATGACCCGCATCGACGAATTGGCGCTGATCACGCTCGACCGGCCGGAGGCGCTCAACGCGCTGAGCTTCGCGCTATTGGACGATTTGAGCCGGCAACTCGACTCGATCGCCAGCGGCAACGCCCGCGCGCTCCTGGTAACCGGCGCCGGCGACCGCGCCTTTTCGGCCGGCGCCGACATCAAGGAATTGATGGGGCGCACCCTGGTCGAGCAGCGCGCCGGCGCGATGCTGGGGCAATCGGTGCTCGCCAAGTTCGACCAGCTGCCGATGCCGTCGATCGCGCTCATCAACGGCTATGCCTTTGGCGGCGGGCTCGAACTGGCGCTCGCCTGCACCTTTCGCCTGGCCGCGCCTTCCGCCAAGCTCGGCTTTCCCGAGATCAAGCTCGGCCTCATTCCGGGATACGGCGGGACCCAGCGCCTGCCGCGCCTCGTCGGCGAGGCGCGCGCGACCGAGCTGATCCTGACCGGGCGCACCCTCGCCGCCGACGAGGCCGAGCGCATCGGTCTCGTCAACCACATCGTCGAGGGCGATCTGGTCGAGGCGGGCCAGGCC
>DATCQF010000130.1:0-2818 GCA_036569735.1 Allostellaceae bacterium
CGCGGCCATTCGCTCGAATACGATCAATGGGCGCAGCGTGGCTGTCATGGGTGGTCGTCCGAGCAAGTGCTGCCCTACTTCAAGAAAGCCGAGACCAACACCCGCGGCGCCAGCGAGTGGCATGGCGACGCGGGGCCGATAACGGTAAAGCCGTCGCGGCTCGATCTGCCGATTTGCGATGCATTCCTCGCTGCCGCCGGCGAGGCCGGGTTCCGGGTCGTCGACGATCTGAACGCCGATGTGGCCGAGGGCTTCGGCCGGATCGACACCAACATCGCCAACGGCCGCCGCGCCAGCGCCGCGCTGGCCTACGTGCAGCCGGCGAGGCGGCGGGGCAACCTCGAATTGCTGTCGGAGGCGATCGCGGCACGGATCGTCCTTGAAGGCGGCCGGGCGCGCGGGGTCGAGATCCTCCGGCGAGGTGGGCGCGAAACGGTGTGGGCCGAGCGCGAGATCATCCTGTGCGGCGGCACCGTCAACTCGCCGCAGCTCTTGATGCTGTCCGGCATCGGGCCGGCCGATCATCTCTCCAGCCTCGGCATCCCGGTCGCGCTCGATGCACCGGAGGTCGGCCGCAATCTGCAGAACCATCCGTCCTACGCGCTGCGCTACGCCTGTTCGCAGCCGGTCACCGCGTACAAATACCTGAACCCGCGGGCGGCGATCGGGATCGGGCTGCGCTATGCGCTGACCGGCGGCGGCTCGCTTGGCGAGAGCTATGTCGCGACCGGCGGCTACATGCGCAGCGACCCCGCGCTTGCGGTCTCCGACACGATCGTCGTGATGATCCCGGCGCTCGTCACGCGGAGCGGGGTGGGGTTTCGCCTTGCCGATCTCTTCCCCGAGCGCCACGGCTTCACGGTCATGGTAGGCTCGGGGCGCCCGCTGAGCCGCGGCCACATCCTCTTGCACAGCGCCGATCCGGCGGCGCATCCCCGGATCTTCCCGGAGTACTTCTCCGAGCCCGAGGATCTGCGCGCGCTGGCGCGCTCGGTGCGCCGGATGCGCGACATGCTGCGTGGCCCGGCCGTTCGCGACCTGATCGAAGCGGAACTCACCCCCGGTGCGATTGACAATGACCAGGTGTCGATCGAGGAAGACATCCGCGCCCGCGCCGCGACCTTCTTCCATCCGAGCGGGACATGCCGCATGGGCAGCGACCCGACCGCCGTCGTCGATCCGCGGCTGCGGGTCAACGGCATCCGGGGGCTGCGCGTCGCCGATGCCTCGATCATGCCGGCGGCGCTGAATGCCTGCACCCATGCACCGACGATCATGATCGGCGAGAAGGCCGCCGCGATGATCGCCGAGGACGCGTGATGGACCGCGGCCGGCAAGCTGTCGCACCGGCGGCTGACGATCAGGCAGTCGCAACCGCCCTTGCGAGTCCCGTCAGCTCGAGACTGAGTGCCCACAGCCGGTGACGCGCTTCGGCATCATAGGCCTGGGAGTGCGCACGAGCCTCCCGCAGTCCGTTAAAGTAGAGCCCGCTTCGCCCTTCGAGGGCCGGCGACATGGCGAGGTTGAGGATCGCCTCGGCGCCTTGTTTCACGGTGCTGACGGGCGTGACGCCGGCGCGGCGCACCATCGTGGTGTCCATGTAGGTCACCGGATGCAAGCAGGTCGCAGTAATACCGGTGCCGGCGAGCTTCGTCGCCAAATCGAACGTGAACATCACCTGCGCAAGTTTGCTCTGGCAATAGGCGCGCGCGCCGTTGTAGCCGCGCGTCAACATCACGTCGGTGAAATCGATTGCCTGTTGGCCGGCCGACGAAACGTTGACGATACGTGCCGGTTCGGCGGCTCGCAGCAGCGGCAGAAGCAACGACGTCAGTAGGAAGCCGGCGAGGTAATTCACCGCGAAACGCAGTTCGAAGCCGTCGGCGCTTTCTTGACGAACGCCGCCAGCAGTACCGATACCGGCGTTGTTGACCAGAATATCGAGCCGGTCGGTCGCGTGCTGTACTGCGGCGGCAAGATCGCGCACCTCGGCCAAGCTGGCCAGGTCGGCTCTAAGGAAGGTCGCTGCACCACCCGCTCTTTCGACATCGGCAACGACTTGGGCGCCTCTGTCCGCGTCGCGGCCATGCACCACGACCCGCGCCCCGGCTTTGCCAAGGCGACGAGCAACGAGACGACCGACGCCATCGGTCGATCCGGTCACAAGCACCGTAGTGCCCTTCAGGTTTTCCAAGCGGATTTACCTCCTTAACCACGAGCGCTCGTCGTAAGGGCGGAGTATATCGTCGACGACGACCCGCCCAGGTAGGGAACAGCTGCCGCCAACGGGGCCCGCGCAGTCGCTGGGACCCGTCGCGGTAAGCGACCGTTGATCCGAACCTCCTCGAAATATACTAATCGGAAATCAATGGGGGCCTGATGCCGAACATCTTGATCGCAGAGGGAACGCCGGCCGTCTGGCAGGCCGAGCGGGCGGGGTTTGGCCTCCCTTCCAACTTTTCGCTGTTCGCCGCGGCTGTTCAGCTGCACCACCCGGGCATCCGCTGTACGCTGCTCAACATCGCCGATGGCGAGGCCTTGCCGTTTGGCACCACGCTTTCGGACTTCGATGGCGTGATGGTCCCCGGGTCGCCGCTCCATATCTATGACCCGACACCCTGCGTCTCGCGGCAGATCGATTTTGCTCGTGCCGCCTTTGCCGCCGGCGTGCCTGTCTGGGGCAGCTGCTGGGGCTTGCAACTTGCAACGGTGGCGCTTGGGGGATCAGTTCGGCGCAACCCGCGGGGACGCGAGCTGCCGATCGCTCGGGCGATTACCGTGACGGAAACAGGCCGGACCCACCCGCTTCTCGCGTCGC
>DATCQF010000131.1:0-4321 GCA_036569735.1 Allostellaceae bacterium
GGGACGTGGCTCGAAGAGGCGCAGGACGACGCGACCAGCCTCGCGATCGGCGAGATGGAACGGGCCGGCATCGACATCGTCAGCGATGGCGAGATCCGGCGCGAGAGCTATTCGAACCGCTTTGCGCTGGCGCTCGACGGCATCGATGTGGAGCACCCGGGCCGGGTCGGGCGCAGCGGCGGCGGCACGACGCCGGTGCCGCGGGTGGTCGGGAAGATAAGGCGGCGCGGCCCGGTCGAGCTGCGCGACGCGCAGTTCCTGATCGCCCATGCCGCCCATGCGACCAAGATCACCCTGCCCGGGCCGTTCACCCTGTCGCAGCAGGCCGAAAACGCGTTCTATGCCGACGAGGAAGAGATGGCGATGGATTACGCTGTCGCCGTCAACGAGGAATTGCGCGCGCTGAAGGCGAGCGGGGTCGATGTCGTCCAGCTCGACGAGCCCTGGGTGCGCACCGCCCCCGACAAGGCCGCGCGCTGGGGGTTGACGGCGATCAACCGCGCGCTCGACGGGGTTCCCGGGCCGACCATCGTGCATCTGTGCTTTGGCTACGCCGCGATGGTGCATAACAAGCCGGCCGGCTACGGGTTTCTCGCCCAGCTCGCGGATTCGATCGCCGGGCAGATCTCGATCGAGGCGGCGCAGCCCCGGCTCGACCTCGGCGTGCTCAAGGAATTGTCCGGGAAGACGATTGTGCTCGGCGTCCTCGACCTCGACGATCCCACGGTCGAGACGGCCGAAGCGGTCGCCGCGCGGCTGCGCCAGGGGCTTCTCCACGTCGCGGCCGAGCGCCTCGTCGCCGCGCCCGACTGCGGGATGAAATACCTGCCGCGCGCGACCGCCTTCGGCAAATTGCGCGCGCTCGCCGAAGGCGCCGCGATCGTGCGCCGCGAACTGGCGGGATGAGCTGCCGGCGAAATTCTACGGGATGATAATGATGGATAATACCAGCCCCACGGGTGCAGAGAAAATTGTGCAAAGTCAGCTCGATGCCTACAATTCGCGAGATCTGGAGGCGTTCATGGCGATGTGGTCGCCGGACGCCCAATTTTTCGAGCATCCCGCCAAGCTGCTTGCCAGCGGCGCAGCAGAGATACGCGAGCGTCATATCACGCGATTCAAAGATCCAAATCTGTACGGGCGACTTATCAGGCGCATGGCCGTTGGCAATAAAGTGGTCGATCAGGAGATTGTGACTCGCACTTTTCCCGAAGGACCAGGCCGGGTCGATGTGATCGCGATATACGAGGTGAACGACGACAAGATAGCGAATGCCTGGTTTATCTTTGGCAGCCCTATCCTTGATGCGACGGGGTGATCGCGAAAGCGTTCCGCTGTCATAACACTGTGATGACCCGGCGTACCCCTTCCCCTGGGGTGGCCTCGCGGCTTATCCTGACAGCGAACCGGGAGGGGTAGGTCGCATGAAAACGACTACCGTCATCGCAGCCTTTGTCGCCTGTATCGTCAGCGCTGGATTGAGCTCCCTCGGGGCGCGCGCCGAGACTGTCGACCTGTTGCTCGTCCTCGCCGCCGACGTGTCGCGCAGCATCGACGACGTCGAGTTCAACCTGCAACGCAAGGGGTACGCCGCGGCAATGACCGATCCGCAGGTGCTGCGCGCGATCGTCGGCGGCCGCAATCATGCCATCGCGGTCACCTTTATCGAATGGTCGGGGGCGGCCGATCAGAATGTCGTCGTCGACTGGACCGTGGTGCGCGACGAGGAGGCCGCCGGCAGCGTCGCCGCGACAATCCTCACCGCGCCGCGCTCGTTCCTGGGCCGTACCGCGATCGGCACGGCGATCGATTTCGCGATGGAGCGCTTTGCCGCCGCGCCGGCTGCGGCCGACAAGCGGATCATCGATATCTCGGGCGACGGCACCAGCAATTCGGGCCGCGCCGTCACCGAAGCGCGCGACGAGGCGGTCGCCGCCGGCAGCACGATCAACGCACTTGCGATCATCAACACCCAGGCCAACCCGGGCTATGCCTTTCACACCCAGCCGCCGGGCGGGCTGCCGAAATATTTCGAGGAGAACGTGATCGGCGGACCCGGGGCCTTTCTGTTGAAGGTCGATAATTTCGACAGCTTCGCCCAGGCAGTGACCCGCAAGATGGTCACCGAAATAGCCGGTGCGCCGCCGCAGGCGCAAACTGCCTCGCTCCCCTAGCGGGGCGCGCCATCCTAATTAACGCGGCGCGGCGGCCGAGGGATGGAACAGCTGTTCGCCGCCGACACGAAACTCCCCGATCGCCTTCTGCCCCTCGGGCGAGAGGAGAAATGCGGCGAGGCGGTGCGCGGCCTCGAGCTTGGCGGCGGCGTGTTTGCCCGGGTCGAGCTCGATGACGTCGTAGCGGTTGATCAGGTGAGGATCGCCCTCGACGACGATCACCAGCGGGCCCTTGTTGCGAAAGCTGAGCCAGGTGCCGCGATCGGACAGCGTATAGGCCGGCATCGCGGCGGCCGCGTTGAGCGCCTGCCCCATACCGCCGCCGATATCTCGGTACCAGCTCCCCGCGCCGCTCTTCGGCTCGATCCCGGCGGCCTGCCACAGGCGAAGTTCGAGCGCATTGGTGCCGCTGCGGTCGCCGCGCGAAACAAAGGCGGCCTTTGCCTTGGCGATCTCGGTAAAGGCTTGGGGCGCATCGTGCCCGCCCTTGACGTGAGCGGGGTCGGCCGCCGGCCCGACCACGATGAAGTCGTTCCAGGCGATCTGCCGAGGAGCGATGCCGTGACCCTCGGCGATGAATTTCCGCTCGGCCTCGGGGTCGTGGACGAGGACGAGATCGGCATCGCCCCGCCGCGCGGTGTCGAGGGCCTGGCCGGTCCCCAGCGCCAAGACCCGCACCGCGATGCCCGTGGCGCGGGTGAAGCCGGGTAGGACCGCGGCGAGCAGCCCGGAATTATCCACCGACGTCGTCGAGGCGAGGACGATGGCTGCGTCCGGGGCCTCGGCGGCGTTGGCGGTCGCCAGCGACATGGCCGCGCAGAGCCCGAGCAGCGCAGCGAGCAATTTGCGAAACATCCTATTCCTCCAGGCGATTACCAGGTCGGCCGGCCGGCGAGCGCAAAGGCGGCGGCGCTGATCATCATGGTAAGCCCGATCAAGACGAGGCCGAGTCCCAACGCCAGCGGCAGATCGCCCCGGCTGGTTTCCAGCACGATCGCGGTGGTCATCGTCCGGGTGTAGCCGGCGATATTGCCGCCGACGACGAGGATCGCCCCGACCTCCGAGACGGTGCGGCCAAACCCGGCGAGCACCGCGGTCAGCATGTTGAGCCGGCCCATCTGGATCAGCACCGGAAGCGCGCGCCATCTGCTGGCACCCAGATCCATCAGCGCATCGCCGAACGCCGCCCACAAATCCTCGGCGGCGCGATGGGTGAGGGCGGTGACGATCGGCAAGGCCAACACCGCCTGGGCGACGATCATCGCCGCCGGGGTGAACAGCATTCCCAGCGCACCGAAGGGCCCCGAATGCGACAGCGCCAGATAGAGCGCGAGGCCCACCACCGCCGGGGGCAGCCCGAGCAGGGCATTGGTGACGACGACCAGCGTCCGGCGCCCGGGAAACCGCCAGATCGCCAGCGCCACTCCGAGCGGCAGCCCGAGCGCAGCCGCCACCGCGGTCGCGGCGAGGCTGACCCCAAGCGACAATCCGATGATGTCCCATAATTCCCGGCTGGCGAAGGCCGCCGACGGCATCGCGAAATCCTCACACCGGCAGGGTTGGTCGCGGCGGCTACACTCGCCGAGCGCGGCCGGTGCGGCAAGTCCCGGTCGCACAATGGCTCGGCCGCCAAGCACGATGCTTGACCGTTTCAGTCGCTTTCAGCGACACTGCGCTGTGAAACTGTCAGTCTCGCCCGCCGCGGTGAAGGACATGGTCGTGATGTCGCGACGTGATCGCGATGCTTTGACCGCGAAGGCCGAGGTGTTCGCAGCCGATCCGTTTGCGCCGCATTCCTGGGCCGTGCCGTTGAGTGGCGAGCACGATCGCGTTCGGATCCGGCAAGGCGACTGGCGTGGCGTGGTCCTGATCCTGCGCACCCGGGACACGGTAATCCTGGAGCGCGTTGGACATCGCAGAGAGGTATATCGATGGACGATGCGGCCATGAACGATACCGTCACGCTAAGCCGGGCCGATTACGAGGCACTGCTTGATCGCCTTGAAGACTTCGAGGACATGGCGACCCTCGATCGCCTCGAGGCGCGGCTTGCCGCAGATCCGGAGGGAGCGCTCGCCGACTACCTGCCGATCGAGCTGGTCAAGCGTTTGTCGGCCGGCGAGCATCCGATCCGGGTATGGCGGGGG
>DATCQF010000132.1:0-4094 GCA_036569735.1 Allostellaceae bacterium
TGCCGGGCTCGGCGCCCTGGTGCTGACCGTCGACGCGCCCGTGGGATCGAAGCGCGAGCGCAACATCCGGAACGGTTTCGCCAATATCCGCGGCGGCCTGTTCCAGGCGCTGAGCTTGAAGCCGGCGATCCTCTTAGAGGCGATGACCCATCCCGGCTGGATCGTCGAATACCTGAAGCGCGGCGGCGGCACGCCGATGCTGGGCAACTGGGCGCCCTACGCGCCGCCCGGCGCGGATGCCGAGGAGGTCTACAAATTCGCCACGTCGGTGCGCCCGTTCAACGCGCAGACCTGGCGCGACCTGGAGACCTATCGGAAGCTGTTTCCGCGCGCCCTCGTGGTCAAGGGCATCATGAGCCCGGCCGACGCGCAGCGCGCCGTCGATGTCGGCTGCGACGGCATCCTGGTGTCGAACCATGGCGGGCGCCAGCTCGACCAGGCGCCGGCCTCGCTCGATGTATTGCCGGCGATCAAGGCGGCGGTCGGCGACAAGGCGACGATCCTCCTCGACAGCGGCGCGCGGCGCGGCGCCGACATCCTGATCGCGCTGTGCCTGGGTGCGGATTTCGTCTTCTTCGGCCGTCCGACCCTCTACGGCGCCGCCGCCGGCGGCCTCCCCGGGGTCATGAAGGCGGTCGACATCTTTCGCACCGAGATCGACCTGGTGATGGGCCAGATCGGCTGCCCGAGCCTCGACCAGCTCGGCCCCGATTTCCTGTGGCACGACGACTGGCAGCGCAACGCCTGATCGGTCTTCAGAGATCGTAGGGCGGAAAAGCGAAGCGCATTCCGCCAATCTTGGCAAACGTTCGCATTGCGCGCGTTGGTGGCGGAATGCGCTTCGCTTTTCCGCCCTAGGCCCTGTGCGCCTTCAGGGCGCCGGCAGGATCAGGTGGACGGTGGTGCCGCGGGCGTCGCTCTGGCGTTCGACCTGGCCGCCGAGCTGCTGGGCGAAGCCGTCGACGAGGCGCCCGCCGAGCCCGGAATCGGCGCGCTGGGCACCGAGCCCTTTGCCATCGTCGGCGACCGTTAGGCGCAGCTCGCCCGGCGCCCGCTTCAGCGTCACCATGACCGTGCCCCTGGCCTCGCCCGGAAAGGCGTACTTGACGGCATTGGTGACGAGCTCGTTGACGATCAGCCCGATCGGGATTGCCCGGTCGGTCGGCAGCTTCTCGTTGGCGATGTCGGTCTTGAGCACGATCGATTTGTCGCCTTCCCGGTCGACCGATGCGATCAGGTCGCGGCACAGCTCATCCAGATAGTCCGCCGCATCGACAGCCTCTACGGTGTCGGAATCGGTCAGCTTTGAATAGAGGTGCCCGAGGGCTTTGATGCGATGCGAGACCCGCTCGAGCGCCGCCTTGCCCTCGCCGCTCTTGTGGCTGTGCGATTCGATCATGACCATTGAGGCGATGAACTGCAGGCTGTTCCTGACTCGGTGCTGCAGCTCCTGCAACAGCCTGCCGACGCGCTCGTGCGCGGCTGCGTGCTCGCGTTCGAACCGCACGCGCTCGGTGACGTCTTCGATCGCCAGCAGGATCTGTTGTCTCTTGCCGCCGGGCCGGTAAACCTTGCGCGCGTTGAGCACCATGACGCGGCGGCCGATCGACGGGAAGATATGGTCGACTTCAAAGGCCTCAATGGTTTCCTGGCCGGGCAAGATGGTATCGAGCGCGGTGCGCAGCTTGGGTATGTCCCACTGACCGTCGCCGATCTCATGGAGCTTGCGCCCGATGGTATGCTCCGGCGCGACGGCGAAGGTGTCGTAGAACGAGCGGTTGGCAAAGCGGATGGTCAGATCGGGCTCGAGCACGAGGATGCCTTCGCGGATCGTCTCCACGAGATCCAGTGGATTGACATTGCGCATGGCAGGGGCGCCTGAGCACCCTCGGATGACTGGACTCATCCTCGACAGCAAAAATACCACCTTGCTGGTGAGCTGAATTCAGCCTCCCACCAGTCTTGATCTAAGCACGTCGTGGGGGTCTTGTCAGTAATGTAGATTACTGAATCGGTGGGGCGTTCGTTTTTTTACGCGTAGGTTTTGGGAAGGTGAAAAGCGATGCGCGCCCGAACCAATTGATAACATTCGCAAGAGGCCGTCACGAGGCCCTGCCGATCAAGGATCGTGACTTGTCGTCGGCCGCGCGCGATCAAACCGGCACCTTCCAGTTCCCGGGCAGCATTGGTGATGGTTGGCCTCTGCACCCCCAGCATTTCGGCGAGCAGGCTTTGGGTGATCTGCAGCCGGTCATCGTCACTCCGGTCACGCATCATCAGCAACCAACGCCCCAGCCGCTGCTTGAGGCTGTGCGCACCGTTGCACGCTACCGACACCAGGACCTGCTCGAGAAAGGCTTGGACGTAAGCGAACATGAGACTTCGGAAGGCCGGCATCGACTCGATGGCCCGGGTGAACGCGGCGCGCGACATCTTTGTCGCGCCCCCTGGGATCTGGACGAGAAGCCGGACGGAGGAACTCTTGGCGCCGAGAACGGCTTGCCCACCCGTGCAACCCTCTCTGCCGATCGTCGCCATCTCAATGATGCTGCCGTCCGCATAAACCGCGACCACCGAGACGACACCGCTGTCGGGAAAGAAGACATCGTCGAGCGAACTATCGGCGTCCATCAGAACCTGCCCGCGTTCGCAGCGAATTTGTTCAAGCTCCGGCGTCAGCCGCTCGAGGTCGGTGGATGGCAGGGCGAGCAGAAGCCGATTGCGCGGCCAATTCGATGGAGCGCTCATGCCGGCGGAACCACGCCGGTTGCCGGCCCGTTTATCAGCGGCTGCCCCAGCCACCGGCCCAGCCGCTGCGCCTGCGCCAGCCGCCGCCACCCCGGACGAGGCTGATGACCAGCAGCAACACGACGGCGCCGAGCGTCGCGTTGACGATCGCGCTGATGATTCCGGTGCCGAGATGGATACCGAGCTGCGGCAGCAGCCAGTCGCCGAGGAAGGCGCCGACAATTCCGATGATGATGTCGCCGATCACCCCGAAACCCGCCCCGCGGACGATCCTGCCGGCGAAATACCCGGCGACGAGGCCGACAAACAGAATGACCAGGAGACTTTCGTTCGATGTGTGCATGGCGGTGCCCTCGGGACGGCTGGTGCAGCGTCTCGCATGGCCCTCGCGGGTTGATCCGCGATTGCCGAGCGCTGACGGTGAATGTGGGGGGAATCGGGCGCCGCCGGCAGGCTCGGAAACTACCTATGTCCCGAGGCGGTCAGGTGACGACAGGTTCCGGCATCCCTACCGCAAATATTTCTTCTCGGCCGCCTTCATCGCCGCGACGCGCTGCAGTTGGAAGATGTCCTCGACCGAGGCGATGCGCTTGTCGACCTGATGGATGCCGCCGTCGCGGCGGATCGTGGCGAAAACCTCGCGCATCGCGGTGACGGCGGCGCGCACCGCGTGGTTGGCGTAGATGACGACGCTGATCTTGCCGAGCGCGCGCACTTTTGCCTCGGTCAGGTCGGGATAGGCGGTCGGCACGATGACCAGCGGGATGGTGCCCGGCCAGCGCCCGGTGAAGGCGACGATCTCGTCCGGCGTCTTCTGCTTCGAATGGATGAGGAGGAGGTCGGCGCCGGCTTCGGCATAGGCGGCGCCGCGGCGCAACGCCTCCTCGATCCCGAGATCGGCAATGAGAGCCTCGGTGCGGGCGATGACGAGGAGGCCGTGCCCCGCGCCGGCTGCGCGCGCCGCCTCGATCTTGCCCTGGAACTCGGCAACCCGGACGAGCTCCTGCCGCGCGCCGGCGAGGAGGCTGGTGTCCTTCGGGAAGGTCTTGTCCTCGATGACCACGGCCGCCGACCCGGCCCGCGCATAGGCGCCGACGACATGCCCGACATTGATCGCGTTGCCGTACCCGGTGTCGAGATCGGCGACCAGCGGGATGCCGACCTGCTCGATCATCGCGCGGGTCATGTCGAGGTGCTGCGAGAACGAGAGGAGGCTCGCATCGGGCACCCCATAGGCCGCCGACAATTCGAACCCGCTCGCCCAGATGCCGTCGAACCCGGCCTCTTCCGCGAGGCGCGCGGACAAGGGGTTGTGCGCCGCCATCACGGTCGCCAGCTGACCCGCG
>DATCQF010000133.1:0-8173 GCA_036569735.1 Allostellaceae bacterium
CCGAAGGAGTGACCCCGCCATGACAATGACCGACACCCAAACGAGGCCCGCGGTGGAGCCCGGCAAGGCACGCTTGCTGCACACGATGCTTCGGGTCAAGGACCTCGACAAATCGCTCCATTTCTACACCGAGCTGCTCGGCATGAAGCTGCTGCGCAAGCGTGACTACCCGACCGGCAAGTTCACCCTGGCGTTTGTCGGCTATGGTGACGAAGCCGACTCGACGGTGATCGAATTGACCCATAACTGGGATCAGGCGGAGCCCTATGCGCTCGGCAGCGCCTTCGGCCATCTCGCGATCGGCGTGCCCGATGTCTACAAGGCCTGCGAACAGCTCGCCGCCGCCCGGGTCAAGGTGCCGCGCCCGGCCGGCCCCATGGCGCATGGCGGCTCGGTCATCGCCTTTATCGAGGACCCCGACAGCTACCGCATCGAGCTGGTGCAGCGCGGCTGAACGCTTAACATCGTCAGCTTACAATTGCGAGGGACACTGATGCGGTTTGGACTTTTCGGCAGTGCGCAGGCACGCCGACCGACCCCCGGCGCGGAGCTGACCGATAGCAGCCAGGGTTTCCGCGAGTGGATCGAGAACAATGTCGAGGCGGAGGCGCTGGGGTTTCACAGCACCTTTGTCGTCGAGCACCATTTCACCGGGTTCGGCCAGGTGTCGGCGAGCCTCAACCTGTTGACCTGGCTCGGCGCGCGCACCTCGACCCTGCGCCTCGGCACCGCCGTCCTCGTGCTGCCGTGGCACAACCCGGTGCTGCTCGCCGAGCAGGCCGCGACGTTGGACCTCCTATCCGGCGGAAGGCTCGATTTCGGCATCGGCAAGGGCTACCGCTACAACGAGTTCGCCGGGTTCTGCGTCGCGATGGAAGAAGCCGATGCGCGGTTCGACGAGGCGATGGACGTGATCACCAAATCGTTCGTCTCCGACACCCCGTTCTCGCATCGCGGCAAATATTGGCAATACGACAACATCGTCGTCGAGCCGCCGAGCGCGCAACGCCCGCACCCGCCGTTCTGGATGGGCGCCGGCAGCGAGCGCTCGGTGCGCCAGGTTGCGACACGCGGCTACAACATGCTGCTCGGCCAGCATGACCTTGCCGAGGATGTGATCCGCCACATCGCGCAATTCAAATCGGACGTCGCCGCGCGCGGCCGGCTCTACGACCCGATGCATGTCGGCGTCGCCCGCGCGGTGCATTTCGCCGACACCGCCGAGGAACTCGAGGCCGCGCAGGTCAGGCGCTACCAGGGCCACCTGCGGATCAACAAGCTCGCCGAACGGCCGGGCGACGAGCGCGAACGCTTCGCCCGACACGACGAAAAAGAGATCCGCCATCTGTGCGACGAGACCGCGGTTTTCGGCACAACCGATCAGATCGCGCGCAAGCTCGAAAAGCTGCGCGCCGGCGGCGTCGAGTACGTCATCGTCAATTTCGGCGGTTCGCTGGACAACATCCGCCGCTTCGCCCGCGACATCATGCCGGCCTTCGCCGACCAACCCCGGCACGCCGAAGCGGCGAAGTAGGTTTAGGCAGATCGGTCGGGCGCCCGCTTCTCTTGCGCCAACCACTGTGACGACCCCGTGCGTCCTTCGAGACGCGCCCCTGCGGAGCGCTCCTCAGGATGACGTAAGTCTGTGATCAAATTAAGAAAGATCGTCATCCTGAGGAGGCTGCGAAGCGGCCGTCTCGAAGGACGCAGGGTGGTTTGCAGAAGCGCGAGCGGACGCTTCAGCTTGAAGCGCCAAGTTCCGTCGAGCGGGCCAGGAGGCCGGTGACCTCGGCGTCGCTCATCTGGTGGAAATCCTCGTAGTAATAGCCGATCGCGCCGAGCCCACCGGGCGCCTCGACGCAGACCGTCTCGTCGGCTTCGCCGGCGAGGCTGGCGAGGGTCTCGGCGGCGGCGACCGGCGCGGCGAGGACCAGGGAGGCGGGTCCCCGGCGGCGCACCGCGCGCAACGCGACCCGCATCGTCGCGCCGGTGGCGATCCCGTCATCGACGACGATCGCGGTGCGGCCAACGACCTCGACCGGGGCGCGGCCCGCGCTATAGATCTGGCGCCGGCGTTCGAGCTCGGCCAACTGGCGCGCGGTCTCGTCGCGCACATAACCCAAGGGGACCGCCAGCGCCTTTGCCATGCGCTCGTCGATGAAGATTTCCGGGGGGCCCCCGCCTCCATCCGCCACCGCGCCGAGCGCCAGCTCGGGCTGCCACGGCACGCCGATCTTGCGCACCAGCACGATGTCGAGCGGCGCGCCGAGAAGGCGGGCGATCTCGAAACCGATCGCGACCCCGCCGCGCGGCAAGGCCAGCACGACCGGCTGCTTGTCCTTTAAATGGAGGAGGCGTGCGGCCAGGCGCTCGCCCGCATCCTTGCGGTCGTGGAACATCACGTTTTCCTCAAGCAACGAGTCATGCCTGATCCCCGCCCTCCTCACTGTATACCTTGCGGCGGTCATGGCACGATCCCCCGCATGACCACCGCAGGCCGGGTCCGGGTTGACCCGGCACGGTTCCACCCTGGAGGCGATTTGACCGCCATTCCGCCCCGCCCTTTGCACTATGCCTGGATCATCGCGGCGGTCACCTTTGTCGTGGTGCTGCTGACCGCGGGGGTGCGCGCCACGCCCGGCATCCTCATCGTGCCGCTCGAAGAGGAATTCCACTGGTCACGGGCGACGATCTCGTTTGCGGTCGCGGTCAATCTCCTGCTCTACGGCCTCGTCGGACCGTTTGCCGCGGCGCTGATGGACCGCTTTGGCGTGCGCCGGACGATGACCCTCGCGTTGGCCGCAACCGCGGCGGGCGTCGCGCTCAGCCCGCTGATGCAGGAACCCTGGCAGCTGATCCTGCTGTGGGGCGTCGCCGTCGGCATCGGCTGCGGGTTTATCGGCGCCTATCTCGGGCCGTTCATCGCGGTGCGCTGGTTCCACCAGCGCCAGGGTGTCGTGATCGGGGTTCTGACCGCGGCCAACGCGGCCGGCCAGCTCGTGTTCCTGCCGACGATGGCCGCTCTGGTGACCTATGCCGGCTGGCGGGCGATGTCGCTGAGCCTCGGCGCCATCGTGATGATATTCGTGCCGCTCGTCCTGTGGCTGATGCGCGAGCGCCCGGAGGATGTGGGGCTGGCGCCTTATGGCGGCACGCACGCCGCCGTTGCGCGAGCGGCGCCCACGCGCAATCCCGTCGCGGTCACCTTTCGCGCCCTCGCCGACGGGGCGCGCTCGCGCGATTTCTGGCTGATCGCCGGCAGCTATTTCGTGTGCGGCGCGTCGACCAACGGGCTCATCGGCACGCATCTGATCCCGGCCTGCGTCGATCACGGCCTCGCCGAGATCGTCGGCGCGGGCCTCCTGGCCGCAACCGGCGTTTTCGCGTTCATCGGCGGGACGCTGTCGGGCTGGCTCAGCGACCGCTACGACAACCGGCTGATGTTGTTCTGGTATTACGGCCTCAGGGGGTTGTCGCTGTTGTACCTGCCGTTCGCCTTCGACATGTCGTTTTATGGTCTGACACTGTTCAGCGTGTTTTACGGGCTCGACTGGATCGCCGGCGTGCCGCCGACGGTGCGGCTGCTGAGCCAGGCGGTCGGCCCCGGGCGGATCGGCATCATGGTTGCCTGGATCACCGCGATCCACATGGTCGGCGGCGCACTGGCGGCCTATCTCGGCGGGGTGTTGCGGATCACCTTCGGCAGTTATCTCGAGGCCTTCATGATCGCGGGCCTCATGTGCATCGGCGCCGCGCTGATGGTGCTGTTCATCGGCGCCGGCCGGCGCCGGCACGAGCCGGCTGGAGTGCCGGTGCCGGTGCGGTGACGCAAGGCGGCTGAAGGCGCTCGGCGTTTCGCTCGGCGCCCGGGTGCGCTAGAACAGGCGCCGAAGCGATCGAGGGCGAGGCTGGAATGGCGATTGGGTTCAGAGGGTGCGCGGCCCTGGCGATCGTGGCTTCCCTCGTCGCCGGCAGCGCCGAGGGCGCGACGCGGCATCCCGCCCGCTCGATCAACCCGGCCAGCGACAAACTGGCGAAGATGTCACCGCCTGTACGGGCCGGCGTCTTGGCGCGGGCCGTCGGGCATTGGTGCATCGGCACCGAGACCTTCCTCATGGGAGTGGAGACAACCGGCGCGGCCGCCGGCAATGCCTATTGGAGCTTGCGCTGCGCCGACGGCACCGCCTGGGCGGTTCAGATCAATCTCTTGGCGGAGATCGTCGCGATCGACTGCGACAGCTTCAAGGAGAACGGCGGCGGCAAGGAGTGCTTCAAGAAATTCTGAGACCCGGGGTCACCAGCGCAGCGGCTGGCGGCACACCGAGTACCACAGGCCAAGATTCTGATCGCGCCATTTCGGGTCGGCGCAGTCCTTTTTGAGGATTTGTTCCGAGCTCGCCTGGCTCGCAGCCGGGGCCGGCTTGTCGTCGGAACCGCACCCGCTTGCCAGGATGGCAACGGCCACCACAAAAAATACCGCTCTCACCAGCCGCTCTCCTCGATCGCCCCGGTCCGCGGCACAGCAATACACAGAGTAGCGCCGACCGCGGGTCACGGCGACCCCGTCGCGACCGCAGGCGCTTCCCGCCCGGTCTCCCGGTCGCTGCGATATTCCGGCACCAGCCGGTGCAACAGATCGAGCACCCGCGCTTCGCGGCCGGCGCGGGCGTGCTCTTCGAGCTCGTCGATCGAGCGGGCGAGCACCGCGTAGTCGGCGGTGCGCGGCGCGGCGAGGCGCAGCGCCGGGTTCTTTGTCGGGACCGGCGATTCGGCCGCGTGGAACAGCGCTTCGTGCAGCTTCTCGCCCGGTCGCAGCCCGATATAGCTGATCCTTATGTCGCGCTCGGGCCGGAGGCCGGCGAGGCGGATCATCTGGCGCGCCAGATCGACGATGCGGACCGGCTCACCCATGTCGAGGACAAAGATCTTGCCGCGCGCGGCGCCGCCACCACCGTCGCCCTGGGCCCCGCCGTCGCCCTGGGCCCCGCCACCCTCATCCGGCGCGGTTGCCGAGGCTTCGAGCACCAGTTCGACCGCCTCGCGCACCGTCATGAAAAACCGGCTGACCTCGGGATGGGTCACCGTCAGCGGCCCGCCGGCGGCGAGTTGGCGCGCAAACAGCGGCACCACCGACCCGGTCGATCCGAGCACGTTGCCGAACCGCACCGTCACGAACCTTGTCCCCGGACGTGACCCCGGGGCGTTGGCCGAAGCCCGCGGGCTTGGCCCGCGTGGGCGGCGCCCCTCGTCGAGATCGAGCGCCTGACAGAGGGCTTCGGCGAGGCGCTTGGTGGCGCCCATCACGCTCGCCGGGTCGACCGCCTTGTCGGTCGAGATCATCACGCCAAGCGCCGCGCCGCAGGTCCGCGCCGCCTCGGCGACGTTGCGGCTGCCGATGACATTGGTCAGGACCCCCTCGATCGGGTTGGCTTCGACCATCGGCACGTGTTTGAGGGCCGCGGCATGGAACACGATCTGCGGCTGCTCGCCGGCCATCACGGCATCGATCCGGCAACGGTCGCGCACATCGGCGAGCAGCGGCTGAATGGCCAGCTCGGGCCAGCGCTCGCGCAACGCGCCGTCGATCGTGTAGAGCAGGTACTCGCTGTTGTCGACGAGGATCAGCCGCGCCGGTGCCAGGGCGGCAATCTGGCGGGCAAGCTCCGAACCGATCGTGCCGCCGGCGCCGGTGACGAGAACCCGGCGGCCGCCGATCAGCCGCGCCATCGCCTCGCGGTCGAGCACCGCCTGCGGCCGCCCGAGCAGATCCTCGAGCGCGATCGGCTCGATTATCCGCGGCGCATCGGTACGGGTCTCTTGGAACTCGGTCAAACGCCGCAGGCGCGCCAGGGGAATGGCCAAGGCGTCGGCGCGGTCGAGCAAGAGGCGCACCTCGGCGCCGGAAAGGCCCTGCGCGGTAATCACCAGCTTTTGCGGGCGCTGGCCGCGCCGGTCGAGGGACGCGACGACGGTTTCAAGCGAATCGATCGTGCCGAGCACCGGCACGCCATAGATCTGCCGGCCAACCCTGGACGGCGTGTCGGACAGCATGCCGATGACGCGGTAGACCGCGTTGCGGTCGCGCACGGTTTCCCGGATGAAGGTGTCGGCGCCTTCCTTGGTGCTGATCAACAATACCGGCACGCGTGCCCCCCGGCCGCGCTCCAAGAGGTGATCGAGGCCGCGGTCCTTGAACACCCGGTAGCCGAGCCGCGGTCCGCCGAGGAGCGCGATCAGCACCAGCCAGTCGATCAGCAAAAACGACCGCGGCAAGGTGTCGAGCCGGGTAAACAGAAACATGACCGGCAGAAACACCAATTCGGTCAGCGTCGCGGCGCGCGCGATATTGAACAGATCGGGCAACGAGGCATACCGCCAGATGCCGCGGTAGAGCCCGGTCAACAGGAAAATCACCGCGGCGATGGCGGTGAACGAGACGCCATAGAGAATCGTCAGGCGCGGCTCTGTCGCCCCAATGTCGTCGCCGAGCCGCAGATAGAGCGCGAGCGCGAACGACAGGGCGGCCATCGCCACATCGTGCAGAAAGGCGAGAACAGCACGGCGGGATTGGGGGAAGAGCGACACGCGGCGGAGGCTGCCTGGCGGTTTCGGTAAGGGGGCGTTCGGTAAGCGGGCGTTCTATAGCAAAGATCGAAGCGGCCGGGAAATCGCGGTATCTATTCCAGCCGGCCGCGCACCCTCCTACAATAGCGCAATGTATCGTCGGCGCCTGTACCTTCTGTTGCAGCCCGAGAGCCCTGATACCGGGGCGCGAATCTTTCGCCTCGTGCACCATTTGATGGTCGCCCTCGGCATCGCGATTTTGCTGACCGCGACCGTGGCTTCGCTGGAGGAGGCCTACGGCGGGCTGCTGCAGATCGGGTTTTATGTCGTCGCGGTGTTCTTCCTCGCCGAGTACATCGCTCGCCTGGTCGCCGCGCCGGAAGCCCCCGGCGGCGAACATCGCGGGCAGCACGGCGCCCAGCTGGCCTGGGCAATCTCGCTCGCCGGCATCTTCGATCTGGTCTGCGCATTGCCCGGACTGATCGCGCTGGCGCAGGTTCCCGAGGCCAGCCTGTTCGGCTTTGTCTGGGCGTTCAAATACGTCCGTTATTCGCCGGGGCTGGCGAGCCTCGGCCGGGTCATCAGCAACGCGCGCCAGGCGCTCCTGTCGGTGCTGTTGGGCTTCCTCATCGTGCTGCTCAACGCGGCCAGTCTCGCCTACCTGCTCGAACGCCACGCCCATCCCGACCATCCGGAAGCCTTCGCCTCGATCCCCGCCGCGCTGTGGTGGGGCATCGTGACGATGACGACCACCGGCTATGGCGATATCGTGCCGTACACGATCGCCGGCCGGGCGCTTTCCGGTGTCGTCATGGTCGGCGGCATTCTGATCTTCGCGCTGTGGACCGGCATCATCGTCAACGGCTATGCCGAGGAGCTGCGCCGGCGCGAGTTTCTGCGTACCTGGGAACTCGTCGCCAGGGTCCCGTTTTTCCACAATATCGGGGCATCGGTGATCGCCGAGGTCGCGCGGCTGCTGCAGCCCCGCGACTACCCGGCAGGCGCCATCATCATGCGCCGGGGCGAGGCCGGCGACTGCATGTATTTTGTCGTCGAGGGCGAAGTCGAGATCCAGCTGCAGTCCGGCCCGCTCTATCTCGGCGCCGACGAGTTCTTCGGCGAATTGGCGTTGTTGACCGGCGACCCGCGCAACGCGACGATCGCCGCCGTGCAGGACTGCACGCTGCTGGCCCTCGACATCGTCGATTTCCACGAATTGCTCGCGCGCCAGCCCGAACTGGCGCGCGTCATCCGCGAGGAGGCGAGGAAGCGGCTCGGCACCGACATGGGCCCGCCGCGGCCCGAGCTGACGGTGGAGGAGGCGATCGACCGCGCGATGGACGGATCGGACTGATTTCTCGGGCGGGGCCGCCATGACACCGGCGCCTTCGCCTGATAAAACTCGAAGCCGCTGATATCGGGGAGGAAACGATGGCGTCGAAACCGCAGGTTATCGCCCTCGAGGAGCACTATATCGATCCCGAGGTGAAGCCTCACATCTCCGGCCGCGATCGCACCGGCGGTCCCGTCGCGGCCCGCCTCGACGATGTCGGCCAGGGGCGCATCGCCGAGATGGACGCCGCCGGGATCGACATCCAGGTCTTGTCGC
>DATCQF010000134.1:0-2501 GCA_036569735.1 Allostellaceae bacterium
TGCGCCCGGTGCGCTGCCAGTCGACCCGCGGCACGCGGAACCCCGGGTCGCCCGCGAAATTCTCGGCCAACTCGGAGGCGGCGGCGGCCTCGAAGCGCAGATCCATCTCGAGCTCGACCGATTGCGCCAACGTTTGCACCACCTCGACCGGCTTCAAGCGGCGCAGCGCCGGCTGGGTCCGCTCGATCAGATGCGCCAGCCACAAGAACAGGTCGAGGTCACGGGCAAAGGCGCGGGCGATCCCCGGACGCAGCACCTTGACCGCGACCTCGTGCCCCTCGCCGGTCACGGCAAAATGAACCTGGGCGATCGAGGCCGCGGCGATTGCGGTCTCGTCGAACGCCGCGAACAGGCTGTCGAGCGGCGCTCCGAACTCGGCCTCGATCAGCGCGCAGGCTTGCGTCCCGGGAAACGGCGGCAGGCGATCCTGCAGGAGGGCGAGGTCGAGGGTGATCTCCTCGCCCAATAGATCGGCGCGGGTCGAGAGGAGCTGGCCGAGCTTGATGAAGCTCGGGCCCAATTCGCTGAACGCGGCGGCGAGCCGCTCGCCGGGGCGCGGGGCCCGGGCCACGCCGCGCCGCCGCAACAGCCGGGTCACGCGCAAGAGGAGCGCGGCGCCGGCGACGCGGTCCAGCGGAAACAGCGCGTCGTGCCGCGCCAGCGTCAGGCCGATCCGGACCAGACGGGCGAGGTTGCGGAAGCTGCGGAAAACCCCGAACACGGCCCTACCGCTTCCCAATTCCCGCAGGCGGCGGCCGGGTCAGAGCCGCCAGGCCGAATGGAGCGCGGCGATGCCGCCGGTCAGATTGCGGTACCGCGCCCGCTCCAGCCCCGCAGCGGCGACCATTTCTGTCAGCACGCTTTGCGGCGGGAAGCGGCGGATGCTCTCGACGAGATAGGTGTAGGCATCGCGATTACCGGTGACGATCTGGCCCAACAGCGGCAGCACCTCAAAGCTGTAGAAATCGTAGAGCGGCTGGATCAGCGGGGCGACCGCGGGGGTGAATTCCAGACAGAGAAACCGCCCGCCCGGTTTCAAAACGCGCCTTGCCTCGCTGAGCGCCCGCTCGATCCGGGTCACATTGCGCAGCCCGAACGCGATCGTATAGAGGTCGAACGACCGGTCGGCAAAGGGCAGCGCCTCGGCGTCGCCGCACAGCCACTCGATCCCGGCGAGAATGCCGTCGTCGAGGGCGCCGGCGCGGCCGGTGTCGAGCATCTGCCGGTTGGCGTCGCAGACGACGACCCCGCCCCCTACCGTGGCGCCAGCCCCGGCATAAGGTGGCGCGACCCGCGGCAGCGCGCGGCGCGCGATGTCGCCGGTGCCGCCCGCGACATCGAGGAGGCGCTGTCCGGGACGCGGGTTGAGAACGCGTACCATCTCAGCCTTCCACCAGCGGTGGATGCCGGCGCTCATCAGGTCGTTCATCAGATCGTAGCGCCCGGCGACGCTGTCGAAGACCGCACGCACCAGCGGGGCTTTTTCCCCCTCCGGCACATCGCGAAAACCGAAATCGGCGGCCGGCCCAGGGGCGTTGTCCCCGGAGCTTTCGCCGACGTTATCCCGGGCGTCATCCCCCGAGTTACTGCTTGTCTCTGGCGCGCTCATCAGGCAGGAACAATAGCGCCAGCCGCGCGTCAGCAGCCATCCTTCAAATGCCGGAACTCCCCGAAGTCGAAACCATCCGCCGCGGTCTGGCGCTTCGCATCAGCGGCCGGCGCATTGTGCGCGCCGAATTGCGCCGCCCCGATCTGCGCCGCCCGTTCCCACCGATGCTGGCCGCCAGGCTCGAGGGCGCGCGGATTGGCGCGCTTGCGCGGCGCGGCAAATACATCCTGATCGAGCTCGACGAAACCGGGCTCCTCTTGCTGCATCTGGGCATGTCCGGGCGGATCACCGCTGCCGGTCCCGAGGTTCCGGCGGCAAAGCACGACCATGTGGTGCTGACCCTCGACGACGGCACGGTCGTGCGCTTCAACGATCCGAGGCGCTTCGGCCTCATCGATTACATGGCGCGCGGCACCGAGGCGGTGCATCCGCTATTGGCCGGGATGGGCCCCGAGCCGCTGGCGCCGGGATTTGACGGCGCCTATCTCGACCGGGTGCTTGCCGGCAAGCTGACCCCGATCAAGGCGGCGCTGCTCGACCAGCGCATCGTCGCCGGGCTCGGCAACATCTATGTCTGCGAGGCCTTGTATCGCGCCGGGGTGTCGCCCCGCCGGCTTGCCGCGACGGTGGTCGGGGCGCGCGCGCAACGGCTCGCCGCCGCGATCCGCGAGGTTCTCGGCGAGGCGATCGCGGCGGGCGGGTCGTCGCTGCGCGATTATGTCCAGGCAAACGGCGAACTGGGATACTTCCAGCACAGCTGGGCGGTGTATGGCAGGGAGGGCGAGCCCTGCCCTGGGTGCAATTGCGCCGAGGGCGTCCGCCGCATCGCCCAATCCGGGCGATCGACGTTTTTCTGCGCCAAACGGCAGCGTTAGGTCAGGTCGGCTCGCGG
>DATCQF010000135.1:0-2113 GCA_036569735.1 Allostellaceae bacterium
ACCTCACCCCGACCCTCTCCGCCCCCGAGGGCAGAGAGGGAGTGAGCAATGACCCCACCCCCGCGGCGGCGCTCACCGGGGCGCGGCGCATCGTTTTGAAGATCGGCTCGGCGTTACTGGTCGGAGAGGACGGCGAGATCCGCCGCGCCTGGCTCGATGGGCTGGTCGACGATGTGGCGCGCTGCCGCCGGCGCGGCCAGGAGCTGATCATCGTCTCCTCCGGGGCGATCGCGGTCGGGCGGCGCCATCTCGGACTTCGCGGGCGCGCGCTGCGGCTCGAGGAAAAGCAGGCCGCCGCCGCCACCGGACAGATCCGCCTGGCGCACGCCTATCAGGAGGCGCTGGCGCGGCACCGTATCACCGTCGCGCAGATCCTCCTGACCCCGGACGACACCGAGGAGCGCCGCCGCCACCTCAATGCGCGCGCGACCTTCGCGCAATTATTGGCGCTCGGCGCGGTGCCGGTGGTCAACGAGAACGACACGATCGCCACCGCCGAGATCCGCTTCGGCGACAACGACCGCCTCGCCGCCCGCGTCGCGCAGATGACCAGCGCCGACATGCTGGTGCTGTTGTCCGACATCGACGGGCTCTACAGCGCCGACCCGCGCACCGACCCCTCGGCGCGGCATATTCCGTTGGTCCGCGAGTTGGGGCCCGAGACCCTCGCGATGGCCGGCGCGGCGCCGCCCGGCTACAGCTCCGGCGGCATGGTGACAAAGCTCGCGGCCGCACGCATCGCGATGCATGCCGGCTGCCACATGCTGGTCGCCCTGGGTGATCCGCGAGGCGATGGCGCGGCGGGCCCGCTGGCATCGATCGAGGCCGGTGCCCGTGCGACGTTGTTCCTGCCCGGCGGCGAGCCGCGTTCGGCGCGCAAGGCGTGGATTGCCGGCGCGCTCAATCCGGCCGGCGCGCTGGTCGTCGACGATGGCGCGGCGCGGGCGTTGCGCGGCGGCAAGAGCCTCCTCCCCGCCGGGGTGGTCGCGGTCGAGGGCGCGTTCGGGCGCGGCGATTGCGTGATCATCCGCAGCCGGGCCGGCGCCGAGGCCGGGCGCGGTCTCTCGGCCTATGCCAGCGCCGACATCAGCCGCATCGCCGGGCACAAGAGCGGTGAAATCGCGGACATTTTGGGCTACCGTGGGCGCGACGAAATCATTCACCGCGACGATTTGGTGGTCACCGGAAAGCAATGACGACCGACACCCTTACCCGAGCCGCAACGGGAACCACGCCGGACGCCGATCTCGCTGCGACGATGGCCGGGATCGGGCATCGCGCCCGCGAGGCCGCGGCGGCGCTGGCGCTCGCCCCGGCCGAGGCCAAGGTCGCGGCGTTGCAAGCTGCGGCCGTCGCAGTGCGGTCTCGTGCCAACGAAATCCTCGCCGCCAATGCCGAGGACGTTGCAGAGGCCAGGCACGCCGGGATCGGCGCCGCGCTCGTAGACCGGCTCGCGCTCGACCCGAAGCGGCTCGAAGGGGTCGCGAAGGGGCTCGAGGACATTGCCGCGCTGCCCGATCCGGTTGGCCGGGTGCTCGCCCGATGGACCCGGCCCAACGGGCTCGACATATCGCGGGTCAGCGTGCCGCTCGGGGTTATCGGCATCATCTACGAGAGCCGCCCCAATGTGACCGCCGACGCCGGCGGAATCGCCGTCAAATCGGGCAACGCGGCGATCCTGCGCGGCGGCTCGGAAAGCTTTCATTCCTCGCGCGCGCTGGTCGCCGCGCTGCGCCAGGGACTGCATGCGGCGGGGCTCCCGGAAGACGCGATCCAGCTGGTGCCGACCCGCGACCGCGAGGCCGTCGGCATGATGCTGAAGATGAGCGGGGTCATCGACGTCATCGTGCCGCGCGGCGGGGCATCGCTGATCGAGCGGGTGCAGCGCGAGAGCCGCATCCCGGTCATCGCCCATCTCGAAGGGCTGTGCCACACCTATGTCGACGGCGCCGCCGATCCCGCGAAGGCGCGCGCCATCGTGCTCAACGCCAAGATGCGGCGGACCGGGATTTGCGGATCGGCGGAGACGCTTCTCGTCGATCGCGCGGCGGCGCCCACCCATCTTGCCCCACTCGTTAAGGCGCTCATCGAGGCAGGCTGCGAGGTGCGGGGC
>DATCQF010000136.1:0-1929 GCA_036569735.1 Allostellaceae bacterium
TGCCGCAGACGATGTTCGGCCGCTCGCTCCTGTTGATCGTGCTGCCGCTCGTGCTGCTCCAGATCATCGCGATCTGGGTGTTCTATGCCCGGCATTGGGAGACCGTGTCGCGGCGGCTCTCCACCGGCGTCGCGGGCGACATCGGCATGCTGATCGAGGCGATGCGGTTCGCCGATACCGAACTGGAGCTGGCCCGCCTTCTGGAGAACTCCTCGGGGCTGACCGGCATCAACTTCAGCATCGCCCGCGGCGCAACCTTGCCGCAGCCGCTTACGGCCGGCGGAAGCCTTTTCGAGGACCAGCTGGACAGCGCGCTGCGCGAACGGGTCGCCCGGCCCTATCAGATCGACGCGGTCAGCGACCCGCGCGACATCCGCATCCAGGTCCAGCTGGAGGGGAGCGTGCTCGCGGCCGATGTGCCGCGCAAGCGGCTCTACACCTCGACCACCTATATCTTCATCCTGTGGATGATCGGTTCGTCCCTGGTGCTGGTATCGGTCGCGGCGGCATTCCTGCGCAATCAGGTGAGGTCGCTGCGCCGGCTGGCGGCGGCGGCGGAGGGGTTCGGCAAGGGCCGGCCGGTGGCGTTCAACAAGATCGAAGGCGCGCTCGAGGTGCGCCAGGCCGCCGCCGCCTTCATCCAGATGCGCGAGCGCATCCAGCGCCAGATCCGGCAGCGCACGGAAATGCTCGCCGGGGTGTCGCACGATCTGCGCACGCCCTTGACCCGCATGAAGCTCGCCCTCGAGCTGATGGACGGGGGTCCCGCGGCGGCCGGGCTGAAATCCGACGTCGCCGAGATGGAGCGGCTGGTCAACCTCTACCTCGATTTCGCCCGCGGCGAGGGGACCGAAACCCCGGCCCTGACCGACATCGCGCTGCTGCTCGAGGATTTGGCGGCGGCAGCCCGGCGCGAAGGGACGCCGCTCGTGCTCGACCGGAAGGCCGGACTGCCGGGTGGACTTATCTTGCCGGCCGAAATGGTCATGCTGGTCCGGCCCAACGCGTTGCGGCGCTGTCTCGCCAATCTGGTCGCCAATGCCCGCCGCTACGGCCAGCATGTGTGGCTGTCGAGCGTGTCGGTCGAAGACGGGGTCGATATCCTCGTTGACGATGACGGGCCGGGCATCCCCGTCGCCGAGCGCGACCGGGTGTTCCAGCCGTTCATCCGGCTCGACGCCTCGCGCAACCCCTCGACCGGCGGCATCGGGCTCGGCCTGACGATCGCCCGCGACGTGGCGCGCAGCCATGGCGGCGATGTCCGGCTGGAAACCTCGCCCCACGGCGGCCTGCGCGCCCGCGTTCACCTGCCGCGGTGAGGGCCGAATAAAAAAGGCCGCCCCGGTCGGGACGGCCTTCTCTCTGCTGCGATGGGGGATCGGCGATTGATCGCGCGGTTTACTTTTTGGGGCTCGCGAAGGCGCGGATCTCGTCGAGGCTTTCGGTGGTGCGCTTGTGCAGGATCTCAGCCGCCTCGCTGCCGGCCTTGGCCGCGATCGTGGCGATCTCGCCGCCGTGCTTGACGCCGTTTTCCAGGACCTGCTTGACGTAATCGGTGTTCTTGGCGACGCGGTCCTCGCTCGACCCCGGCTGCGCCATATCGCGCCACAGCGCCGAGAACCCCTCGAACGTCTCACGGGTCAGCTCGATCTGATGCTTGGCGAGCGCCTGCACGCCGGCCATCGCGGCCTGGTTGGCCTGGCTCAGCGCCTCGATGTTGCGGCGCTGCGCCGCCCATACCGCCTCGACATCGAACGGCTGAAAGCGGAAATCGGCAAACATCTTGGTCACGTCGAAATCGAATGGGTTGGAGCGAGCATTAGCCATGGCTGGGTTCCGATCAGGGAGCTACGATTTGTGCGGTGCACAATGCTCAATATCGGTTTCTGCACCGAGCAACGTCAAGAAAATTTTGCAGTGCAGCAAATC